>CAKZYM010001106.1 GCA_937884685.1 uncultured Calothrix sp. | reverse complement strand
GCAATTATTGTAAAAGATATGTCTTTAAGTAGCTGTGCTGTCATTTATAAAGAACAAATAAGTGAATTGTATTTAACAAAAAATCTTGCTCAAATTACCCTAACCTCCCTGACAAAAGGGAGGTTATACGAGTAAAACCCAATTACCTATAGAAAATAGTTGATAGCACCCTGATAACAATATTTTTAAAGATTTGAAGACTGGGAAATCTAGATTTTTTTGATTTCGGATTAATTTAAGGGTATTACCATCAAAGACTTGAACTTTTATTGATTTTCGCTCTCGATAAAAAGATTCAAATCCAAAATCTAAAATCTAAAATCCAAAATCCCGTACACTTGCTACAACGGTCGTGTTCCTCTGCAACGCAGTGTACTCAAAATCCTACTGTGGGATATAGCTCATCCCTCTGTTAAAGCTTTCCATATTACCAGCCCTACTTTCGAGCATCCGCTTGATATTCATGCTTTCAGCCCCCAAATCCTCAATTTGCAGCTTTCCATGAACTTCAGATTTATCCGCTCTCCAAAAACTCATTCGATGCATAATAAAACCTCTTGCTTCAGAGTCAGCAAATGCATAGGAAGCTGGTATTAACAGCATGGGAGTTCGCTGATAATATTCGTATTCTGGATAGTAGAATTCTTGTTCAAGTAAATAGTATTTACTCAAAGCATGTAACTCTATTCTCGCTTTTACTTTCTTACCGTATTCATCAGTAAACTCACCTTCAGAAGCGGTAATCTCACCGTTTGGTGTGAGTAAATGTGCCCATTCATCCATATTCCGCAAATCTTGCAGAAACTCGATACCCATTTCAATTGGTGCATCAACGTATATAGTATCGGTATCTACAAAGTGTTTTCCTTTAGCTGCACTATTAACACCTTCTTTACGCTCAAGATTTGCCTTCAGAGAACGACATTCAGAAGTGTGTACTGTATGAATACCTTGCATAATCATTCCGGTTTGTCGTTTTGGGTCTACAAAACTCAACCAATGGAAATACACACCTTTTTCGTCTGTCCCCGGTTCTATATAATCCGTAGGGAAAAGCAGTACTGGATAGACTTGGTAATATTTTTGGTATTCTAACCCACAATGCCATTCAATCCCGTAAAACTTAGGATTTTCTAGCTTTTTAACATGATAGTAAAGGTCTTCGTGATAACCAGATGCAGTTCCCCTATAGGTGTCCTCATCAATTTTTTCCTTCATTCTGCTAAACAGCGTCCATTCATCCAAATTCTTCAGACTACAAAGATAGTCAAAAGCTGTTTTTGGTGAAGTTGAAATATAAGCCGATGTTGCAAACGTATTTTTTTCCATTATCACCCCTCGATATAAGTAAAAAGTAATAAGTAAAAAGTAATAAGTAATAAACAAATAATTACTTAACTTTTACCGTTTTTACCGTTAGTTGATGCAGTTGTTGCTAAAACTTTTTTGAGATTTTTCGCATTGGCAATTCTCTCTTCTGCTAACTGTTTGGAAGCATCATCTGTGGTAATTTGCTGCTTGTCGGCTCGGTCGAAAATCTCTAGCAGAGTATTATAAATATTCCTGACTTGCTTAAAAGCTTTTTCTTCGTTATAACCAATCATTTCGTTATAAACATTGATTAATCCGCCCGCATTAATTACATAATCGGGAGCATAAAGAATACTTTTTTCTACAAGCTTCATTCCGTCTGGTTTTTCTTCACCAAGCTGATTGTTCGCAGCACCAGCAATTACACTCGCTTTAATTTGAGGAATTGTTTCGCTATTCAGAATTCCACCTAAAGCACATGGAGAAAATACATCAACATCGAGCTTATAAATTTCATCAGGTTCTACAATCGTAGCACCGAATAAACGCTTGATTTCCTCAGTTCTTTCTGGATTAATATCGGTTACAAACAGCTTTGCACCATTCTCATGCAAATGACGACAAAGATTTGTACCAACATTTCCTAATCCTTGAACCGCTACTTTCAATCCTGTTAAATCTGAAGTTTTTAAGCGAAATTCTACAGCCGCTTTCAAACCTAAAAATACTCCCCATCCAGTAACGGGAGCCGGACCACCAGACTTTTCTTCAACACCGACAACGTAATTAGTTTCTCTACTAATTTTTCTGACATCTTCTGGGGTCATATTTACATCTTGACCCGTGATGAAACGTCCGTTCAAGCTGTTGACAAAACGCCCGTAAGCATACAGCAGTTCGTCAGTTTTATGTTTAGGATTGCCAATAATTACAGCCTTACCTCCACCAACTGGAATATTAGCACAAGCAGCTTTATAAGTCATACCTCGACTTAAACGTAAAGCATCTTTTAAAGCAGCTTCCTCATTAGCATAAGGCAACATTCTTGTTGCCCCCATTGCAGGTCCCAAACTTGTATCGTGAATAGCAATTATTGCTTTGATATCTGGGTCTTTCCCATTACAAAACAATACTTGCTCGTGACCCATCTCCGTGACATTTCCGAAAAGATTCAAATACCTGCTCCTGGCTTTATTAATTTAGTTGTTGGCTGTTGGTTGTTGGTTGTTGGTTGTTAGTTGTTAGTTGTTAGTTGTTAGTTGTTAGTTTTGAGTTGTTAGTTATTATTAGGGAGCAATATGCTACCACTCCTAATAAATTAATTTGTCAAAATATTAATTCTGAACTGCTAACAAATTTCACTCATCGGGTATAAACCATCAACTATCAACTATCAACTATCAACCATCTTTAAATATTTGGAAATGACGCTTGTACTTTTGGTTTCTTTTCGGAAGTTGATTTAACTCCTTGAGAAGCCAAACCTTTATTGCGTCCTTTAGAAGGAGCAGGTCTGTCTGGGTCGATAAGAACGTCAATTATCACTGGACCTTTTGCAGCAATAGCTTTTTCTAATGCTGCTGTAATTTCAGATTCTTTACTAACTCGAATCCCTTCGGCTCCCATTCCCCGAGCTATCATTTCAAAATTAGTCTCTGGGATGATTGCATCTGCACCGGTCATACCCAACATTTTCATCCCTTGATGGCACATGTTGTAGCGAGCGTCGTTGAGAACAATCCAAATTGCTGGAATCTGATATTTAACAGCCGTGCTGATTTCGTTATTCATCAGCATTGCTCCATCTCCCACAATAGCTACCGCTGTACCGTTGCGAGCTTGAGCCGCACCTACAACACCAGTCACAGCATGTCCCATTGCTCCTACTCCGGTGCTGACTCGATAGCGATTCGCTGTACTGAAACGCAATATATTTGTTGACCAGGTAAAGGAATTACCGCACTCAGCCATAACAACCGCATCGCTACCATCAACAATTATTTTTTGAATCGCTTCCATCAAAATTTCTGGTCTGATGGGTGATTTCTCGACCGGTTCGACCGTTAACAGTTCAGGCTTTGGTAATGATGAAGGTTGAGATAGTTTAAGTTTTAACTCGAAGCTTTCATCAGCTTCCAAAACCTGTAACAACTGTCTTACAAAGGCTTTGACATCAGACTGAATTCCTAAAGTTTCTGCATGAGGATAAGCTACTCCCGGTACGTTGGGGTCTATATCGACATGAATAAAACCTTTAGATGGAACCATCTGCTGATTCCAAAAAGATGTTGGTTCGCTCATACGACTTCCCAAAACCTACGTCCGGATGGGAGCCGGTTCTTGCATATATGTCATCGCAGAACCATGACCTCCTAAACCAGTTACCCCAATAAACTGAGGATGGTTTTCTGGGAAAATTCCTTTACCCCGAGGAGAACACATTACTGCTGCTCCGGTTTTTTCAGCAAGCTGACGAATTTCATCAGATGCATTACGTGCCCCGAATCCTAGCCAAATAGCAAATGTACCTTCAGAAAGTAACTTGGCTGTATTCGCAACTACTTCCGAACTTGATGTCATTAACGAACAGCTAACACCTTGCTCTGGTAATTGAGTCTCATCCATACTCATATTTTGCACAGCCGTAGGTATGCTCAAATGAGCTACATAACCTCCAGGCTGAGATAGACCCAAAGCAAGTTTACGAAATATTTGCGGTAATTGAGCCGCTGATTCCACTGTGCTAGCATAATTAAACACCGTCCCGGTGGTGAAAATACCACTGCTGGGTAAAGTGTCGGTACTGGTTTCCTGAATCGCCCACCGTCCTCGCTGCGGTGCGGAGGTGCAAGCTGACAGCAAAATCACTTTTGCTCCTTCACCACGTGCAGCAAACAATCCGGTCAAAGCATTAGTTATACCAGGTCCTGCTGTGGTAAACACCACAGTAGGATTACCGCTAGCAAAATAACTTTCTATAGCAGCAAACGCCGCTCCAGCCTCATGACGGAAATTTAATACATCAACATCACTGTTGGACAAAGCACCCCAGAGCGATGCCATTGCACCTCCAGAAACTCCGTAGGCTGCCTTTATGCCTAAATTTTCAAACATCCGTGCCACTGCATCAGCAACAGTGATATTTTCGTTGCTTTCTTCAGCAGACTCGCTGATTACCTGTGGTGTATAACTTTCCTTAATAGATTCTTCCTGCTCTAAGCTCGCAGGAGAAACTTTTTTAGTCAAATTTTGAACCATTAATTAATATACGCTCCCTGAACTAAGGTTGGGTGTACCCGACTTTTTAATATTCACGACTTCTTGGATGCGCTTTCAATGGCAACCTAAACCTATGGTTGTGCTTCCTTAACGTTTTCTAATAACTTCACACCCAGCCTTATAAACACCGGGAATGGTTAATTACCACTTTTGCCGTCAGTAAAAAAATTTAACTAGAGAAGCAAAAAAACCAAGACTCTGTGCTTATGGGAACAAGCCTACATAATTCTCATATGTTGCTGCAATGAAAAATCTTTCGATTCCATTGCCAATTCTTTTGCTTTTCTTTACATTTCAAAT
>CAKZYM010001105.1 GCA_937884685.1 uncultured Calothrix sp. | reverse complement strand
ATTAGCTAGTTCGGGTGCGAATGTGCTGGGAATAGATTTTGCATCGGAAATGATTAACAATGCTCGTAAAAGAACTAAAGAAAACTAAGAATTAATTGAATATCAGGTTTTAGACGCTACCGATGAAACAGGATTATTAAAACTTGGTGAGAACTCTTTTGATGCAGCAGTTTCGGCAATGGCTTTAATGGATATGGCAGAAATTGAACCTTTATTTAAAGCATTGATAAAAATAATTCGTCCCGGTGGTTGTTTTATATTTGCTGTAATGCATCCCTGTTTTAATAGCATGCATACTAGTTTGGGAAGCGAATTAATAGAAAATGAAACAGAATTATATACTGAATATTATATTAAAGTAAAAGGTTATTTAAAACCTAGTAAAGTACGTGGATTAGCTCTTCAAAACCAACCACAACCACATACTTATTTTCATCGTCCTCTACATATTTTATTAAATACAGCTTTTAAATTTGGTTTTGTCCTTGATGGCTTAGAAGAACCTGCTTTTTCTGAAGAAATTGCTGCTCGAAGTGATGCTATTAGTTGGAGTCGTTTTAGTGAAATTTCACCAGTTATTTTAGCTAGGTTGAGAATTTAACCTCACCCCCTTCCCCTCTCATTATTAAGGAGAGGGGTGTCCGGTAGAACGGGGTGAGGTTATTAGATAATTAAAATAAATCCTATTTTTTACTAATCCCTACTTTCTATTAAAAACTATGTCACAGCAACCTGTAATCTCTATAAAAAACCTCAATCACTACTTCGGTAATAAAAATCTCCGCAAACAAGTATTATTCGATATCAACTTAAATATTAGTGCTGGAGAAATTGTCATATTAACTGGTCCATCGGGTTCTGGAAAAACTACTTTACTAACTTTAATGGGTGGTTTACGTTCCGCTCAGGAAGGTAGTTTGAAGATTTTAGAACAAGAAATACGTGGAGCTAGTAAACAGCAATTAACTAAACTTCGTCAAAATATTGGCTATATTTTCCAAGCTCATAATTTGATGAGTTTTTTAACAGTAAAACAAAACGTTAAGATGTCATTGGAATTGCATGACAAATTTTTTGAGCAGAATCTTGATGCTAAAGCTATCGAAATATTAGAACAAGTTGGTTTGGGAAATCGAGTTGATTATTATCCAGAAAATCTATCAGGAGGACAAAAACAAAGAGTAGCAATTGCTCGTGCTTTAGTAAGTAGTCCTAAAATAGTTTTAGCCGACGAACCAACCGCTGCTCTTGATAAAAAATCGGGAAGAGATGTAGTAGAAATAATGTATAAATTAGCCAAAGAGCAAGGTTGTACAATTCTATTAGTAACTCATGATAACCGTATATTAGATATTGGTGACAGAATTATTTATATGGAAGATGGGAAATTAGTTAATGATGGAATTGATGTTCAAATGAAGGTAAGTTGATTCTTTATAGGTAATTGGTAATTGATAATTGGTAATTGGTAATTGGTAATTGGTAATATCTCAACTTGTGAATGAAAAATTAATTTAAACTAGAAAAAAGACCCAAATTTATTGGATAATTTTATGGTTGAACAAATTTTAGTATCTGAGGATAACTTCGATATCTTAGACGCTAACCAATTAGTTACCGAAGATGATACCCCTGTGGATAACTTTGCTTCCGAAAAACAACAACGACTTTTAGCCAGTTATCTTTACAGTTCTTTACAAAATCAAACTTTTATAGCAGCAGCAAATGTTGGAATTTACCATATATACAAACAACCTCCTATAGTTCCCGATGTTTTTCTTAGTTTCGATGTTCAAGTACCGGAAAACTGGTGGGAGAAACGCAATCGCTGTTATTTCGTTTGGGAATTTGGTAAACCCCCTGAAGTTGTAATTGAAATTGTGTCTAATAAAATCGGGGATGAATTAGGTGATAAGCTGAAAACTTATGAACGCATGAGAGTCAGCTATTACATAGTATATGACCCGACTCAGCAACTAGGAGACAAACAGCTTCGGATATATGAACTTGTTGGAAGACGTTTTAGAGAAACTTCAGAAACCTGGTTAGAACAAGTTGAACTCGGTTTAACTTTATGGTCGGGAGAATTTGAAGGAAGACAAGACACTTGGTTACGTTGGTGTTACCAAGATGGAAACATTTTACCAACAGGAGACGAACGCGCTCAAATTGCCGAACAACAAGCCCAAACAGCACAACAACAAGCTGAAAATGAAAAACAGCAAAAAGAACAAGCACTTTCTCGTGCGGAAATTTTAGCTCAAAAATTACGAGAAATGGGTGTTAATCCAGATGATTTAGATTAACTCGCTACAACGTATTTCTCAACAGCTTCTTTCCAAATCAAGTAAGCTTTTCCATTCAAATGTACGCCATCTGTTGTATAAGCAGCATCTAATTGATTCTCGGAATCTGCTAAGTTAGAAAATATATCTATATATTGATAATCAAATTCTTCTGCTAATTCTTGTAATTTCAAGTTAAATTCAATTACTTTCTGATTATCTTGCAAAAAATAAGTTAAATTATTATTTACCGGTAAAACACTTTGAATAAAAACTTCTGTCTGAGGAATTTTAGTTTTTAATTCTTTTAGGATAATTTGATATTTATCTAAAACTTCTTCTATCGATTTCTTTTCATTAACAAAATCATTTATCCCAACCATTAAGAAAATTTGTTTTGGTTTTGTATCTACTACCGCGTCTAGACGATTCAATATTCTTCTAGTTGTATCACCAGAAATTCCTCGGTTAACTATATTCGCATTTCCTAATAACTCGACCCATTCTCCTTCATCGGTTAAACTATCTCCCAAAAACAAAATAGAATCATTTGATTTTGTGAGTACTTCAAATTGACTCTTTTTATGTTTGTAATAGGAATTAATATTCAAATCGCTTTGAATATTTATCTTACCCATAGTCAAAACTTTGCTTCTTAGATAATTAATTCCGCCTTTCTTGGAAACCACTAAAACTACAACTAGTAAAAATGCAAGATTTAAGATTGTAGAAATTAGCAGCAATAGGTTATTAAGATTGTAGTTCATCCTACTATTTCTGACTTTAATAATATTAAAAGTATCAATAAAGAATCGTTTACGCATTTCATAAAACGCCAGTATCTATATAATTGTGGCATTACTAATAATTGGTATTAAAGCAATACACAAAGTGAATTAATTAGAATTTTACTGGAGTTAAATTATCTGCATTGTCATTATTGATAAACTTTTGAATTCGCAACCAAACTTGTTCTAATAAATCAGGTGATTCAGTATCAAACCATTCAATTTGACCATCTTTTCTAAACCAAGTACGCTGACGCTTTGCAAATTGACGTGTATGTAAAAAAGTTAATTCCTTTGCTTCATCTAAAGAAATATCTCCAGCCAAATACTGTTTTATTTCTTGATACCCCAAAGTATTGAGTAAAGGTAAATCCCTGCCATACTTCTGACAAAGATATTCAACTTCCTCTACAAAACCATCTTTTACCATACTCTCTGTTCGCCGTGCAATTCGACTATCCAAATGACTAACATCACAATCTAGACCAATTTGCAGAATTGGATAATCTGGGGGATTCTCTCCTTGTAAATCAGAAATCGGAGTACCAGTAATATAAAATACCTCTAACGCCCTCAAAGTCCGAACAGAATCGTGAGGATGAATTTTTTGTGCTGCAAAGCCGTCAACTTGTTGTAACATAGCGTAGAGTTGACTTTGACCAATACTAAGAAGTTGCGATCGCAATTCATTATTAGGTGCAACTCTGGGAATTTTCATTCCGCGCACGATTGATTTAATATACAATCCCGTGCCACCAACTAAGAATATGGGGAGATTGGGAGATTGGGAGACAAGGGGATTGGGAGACAATAAGACGGGGGAAATATCTTCTAACCTTTGACCTGAAATCCTTTGAGCTAAAATACTTTGCGCTTGTTGTTGATAGTCAGCAACGGTCATGGTATGGGTTGGGTTGCATATATCAATTAAATAATGAGGAACTAAATCTTGTTCGGCAATCGTAGGTTTTGCGGTACCGATGTTAAATTCTCGGTATACTTGGCGAGAATCAGCACTAATTATGATGGAACCATAGCGTTGAGCTAAAGCTAAAGCTAATCCTGATTTACCTATTGCTGTTGCACCACAAATTACGATTAACATAGGGAGTTCGATTTTGAATTTTAGATTTTGAAGACAGTACAGTTTTGAGGTTTTTCTCCATAAGTAACTGTCCGGGATTTTAGATTCTCTTCCCTAATCCCTTATTTTTTCCAGAGATATAACCCAAATTCCAACCTAAAAACAAAAAGAAATAATTTTTAACTTTTAACTTTTAATTTATAATTTTCTATCTACTACTTTTTTTTTAATCGGATTTTTACACTCTCAAAGCCTTTATGTGCAGTCATAGAGCGTACTTGTAGTTGACTTACAAGAGTTAAATTTCCCATAAATACCGCCGTGTTAAGCAGGTATTACCAGAGGGATAAATTTCACTTCTAATACCTCTAGATTCCCCTGCAAGGCTTTTGTGCTAGAATCTGGGAGTGTTTTTGAGTTTTGAGTTTTTTTAGGCTACCTCAGCCCCAAGAATCAGGAGATTTTCATGACGAGCAGTTACAATGCCGAACAGATTCAAGTTCTAGAAGGTCTCGAACCGGTTCGTAAAAGACCGGGGATGTACATCGGTACTACTGGTCCGAGAGGACTGCACCACCTAGTCTATGAGGTGGTGGATAATTCTATTGATGAAGCTTTGGCGGGTCACTGCACCCATATTGAGGTGGAACTCAACGCCGACGGTTCCTGTACTGTAACAGATGATGGGCGGGGTATTCCTTCCGATGTACATACCATAACCGGAAAATCGGC
>CAKZYM010001104.1 GCA_937884685.1 uncultured Calothrix sp. | reverse complement strand
GGACTGTAGTTATCTTCTATCAGGATGCTAATAAACTTCATTTACCCGCTATCGTTGCGTGTTTTATAACGGGTATGTTTACGTTTTGGGCAATGTTCAAGACGTAAAGCACGGTTGCGGGTAGTGGCAAAATATAATTATGGAGTGTGTCAAATAAAGGGTGCGCTCCATGTGGCTCAGATACGGCGTTAACCAAGATAATAATCTTGTAGCAATTGAAGATTCCCCCAGGGGTAAAACCGATTTGAGGTGTCCGTACTGCGGGGGAAAGTTAACAGCCAAGAAGGGACGAATTGTGACTTGACGTAAAAAATGGACAACATGTCCACTTTCTTGTTCCAAAAAAGATATAAAACTTAATTAAATGACCCTTTTAGCTCTAGAGCTAAAGCTGTGAGATTTTACAGTTGTAATTTATTTATCGAATCCCAACTCCAGCCTTACTTGTGTTAAATAATCTCGAATTTGTTTATTTTTCATATGTCCTTTCCAATTTAAATGAGCTTGAACTTTAGCATCACTGGGATAAACGCCTATAGAGGCTAATTCAATAGCCGCGCTTTTAGCTTTGAAGCAAAGATTTTCTATTCTTTGACGACTTAATTCACTCCGATACTTCTTGTATCTAGAAGCTATTCTCATACAAAGAGAGGGAAAATGGCGATATAATATTCGTTTATCTCGTTGAAGTTTTTGTGCAACTGCTTCCATTGAAATTGGTGGTTCGGATTCTAAATAAGTTGACAGTAATATAATGGTTTTTTCAACTGGAAAATGACGACTAATCTTTGAATGTTGATTCGGATGCAATGTATTAATATGATTACTGTCAAATAAAGAGATATTTCCATTTAAAAAATCAATTAGAGAAATATTTAAACAGTAGCATATACGTAAAAGTACGAGGATTTGAGGAAGGCTGCTTCCTTTGTACCAACCCCATACGGCAGATGTAGTCATACATATAAGTTCAGCGAATGCTTGCCTATTTCCTCCTGTTGATAAGTCAATGCATTTTTTAAGATTTTGAGAGACATCTTCTCTAGAAGGTATTGATCAATATCATGAATATCATCTTTTTTGATTCCTAGCCACTGATAGCATTTAGAACAATATCCTGGTTGAGAACGTGAGCTTAGTTGAGGAAGAATTTTCTGACAATTTTGACATTTTGTCTGCAAAAGAGTTTGATGAGAAGGACAAACATTAATTACTTTTAATTTCCAAATTAACGGTTCATATATAGGTTGATTATTTTGTTTCCAATCTTCAAAACAGATAGGACACCAAGCACTGTGAGGACGCATCAACCCTATAGACGAAAAAATATTGTTCCAGCTTAATAAAGTTAAAAATTTTAGTGAGGAGCAAAAAGTTAATCAATAAAAATGCTAATACAAAAGAGTTAGCTGTTAACCCATTACCATTTAAAGCACCTGAATTCCTATCTACAAATCTTGCAAATGAGTTTTTTGAATCTTTTTTATAGTAGCGCTCTGATAATTGAAAAATCAATGGTACTATTTGATTCATGACCAAAGTACCTGTACTACAAGTGTGAGAAGAAGCTAATCGAGATATATAAGAACTTAAACTTTCAACCAATTGTGTTCCGACTCCAATAGGTTTTAAGGAATGAAGATGGCTTCTAGATAAAATTTCAGGTTGCTTTAAATCCCAGCAATTATAAGTCTTGGAAATCTCTTTCTTCATTTTAATTTCCTATTGGGTATCGTTGAGGTGATGGTTGACCAACTTTTCGCTGTTTACATTTAGGCTTTTTATTTATGCTAGATTCATTTTGAGTTACTTCTTTGGTCGGGGTAAATGAAGAATTATGGTTTAAACCTAAAGCATTTCTTAATTGTTCCAGTTCGCCTCGGAATGGTAGGAGTTTCTTTTCACCTTGTTGCATTATTTGTAAAATTTTGAGACACTGACTTACAGGACGAGCATGACGTTCTAAATCTTGTAATCTAATAATAGTTTTTGATTTTTTCTGGTTTTCTAATACAGCAATTAAGGTTTCTGTCAGCCAATCTTTACACATCCCGACACAACCAAGAGTGTGTTCATAAATAAATTCCCAATTAGAGACTAAATCTGGTGCTTCATGTACGGGTAGATGATTTTGAAATGTTTGTAGAATACTTTTAAATACTTTTACCTCTTCTGGATTTTCTGCATGATAGCGAGCTAAATGAATTGTTTTACTTCGTCTGCATAATTGTTCACCTAAATCAATCAAAGGTAAAAGTTCATATGTTCCAGAAAGAATTATTTTGACTTTAGTTATATTGGCAAGAGATTTTAGAACTTCTGGTTGTTCTTTTAGCTTCCGTCCACTTGGTAACATAGCTAAGTGATGGGCTTCGTCAATATAAAAAGCATCCGGACGACGATTGATTAAAGCAGACTCTACTGCTTGTCGCCATTGAGATGTAGAATTTTGATATTTAATTTTTACATCTACAAAAGGGTCAAGAAGTGCTTTGAGTAAACGAATATAAAAGTCTTTCCAATTAAACTGACTAAATTCTGGAGAACAAGCTTCAACACCAACAACTGGTATTTTTCCTCTATCTAAATTTAGTTCTTCTAATTTAGAGGATGTTAATTTCTGAACCAAGCGATGTAAAAGAGTTGTTTTTCCCACACCCGTTGGACCAACAACAAATATTAAAGAAGTTCCAGGTGCTTGATAAATAGCCGACATTAACTCTTGAAAGGCTGTAAGTAAATGTGGATGAGCCATTGTATAATTATTAAAATATGCAATTCGTTGGCAGACAGGTTGTTTGAGTTTTTCAGCAATAATCACGTTATTATTCATTTTAAAAATCTGAGTAAAATTCTAATTCCTCTTTGTTACATTCAGCTAATATTTTGTCATTATTAATATCTTCTTCTGAACTTAATTTCTCATGAGAAAGAGTAACTTTTTTCGGACTATTAAATGCTGGGATTTCACCTTCAATTAAGTCGATTACAGTTCTATTTTCTAATGCTTGAAGACGTTTTTGAAGTAACTCTCCTTCCATAACCTGTGCAGAGTGCAAATATTCTATTAATTCGGTATCAGAAATCTCAACTCGTTTGGCATGACCTAATTTACGTTTCCGCAAATCCGTACTAATTATCTTCAGTTCCTTCTCAGTACGACCTTCTAAATATGAATAGTGGTCGCTCAGACATTGATGCCAATTTCGGAGTACTTAGGCATAAGCAATACTCGCATTAAAGGGGTCTTCTTTAACCGAACCCGCCGGTTTCTCAATTTCTGGGTCACGAAAAGCATCAATACCAAATATTACTTATTTTCACCCCTCGCCCTGGCTGTACAATTCTTGTGGTGCCTTGGCTTGGAGATGGTAAAGTCAAAATTAAAAAAGTATTATTATATTCAATGCGGCGCATAACTCTTTGTCCTCCCAAAGCGATTCCAGTTTGGTATGCTTGTTGAGGGCTTTGACCTAGAGTTGAATGCTCTCGCTTATCGTAAATTGTATAAGCCCAATATTCTAGAGATTGGTAAAGTTCCCCTAACGTCCAAACTGCTTGCTTTTTAGGGTTAACCGACTTCGTTACTTGGCGGTGCTGTTTTTGAATTTGAGTGTTACCTCTTAGTTCATGTATCCATTAAGTAGTTGTTGTACCAAATATTCTTTCTTCTGGGTTCCCATAACGCGGTTCTCCTGGTGGTCGGTATTTTTGAGTACATCTGTAATAAGCTAGTAATTGTTTGAAATAGATACTGTGAAACTCTTTGCCGTTATCCGTAATGATAGTTTGGGGAAGTCGTAACCATCGTTGTACGCAAATACGGATAACCATCATGCAACTTCTGTGACTGGGTTCTTCAAAGGAAAGGTAAACAGCTAAAATGCGCTTACTGTAACTATCGACCATTACAGTTGCCCAACAGCGACCAAGATTAATATCACTTTGAGTTAAAGCAGAACTAGTATTAC
>CAKZYM010001103.1 GCA_937884685.1 uncultured Calothrix sp. | reverse complement strand
CTTCAGCAAAAATAGTATCAAAAGCCAAAGAAGACTTACCAGAGCCAGAAACCCCGGTAAAAACAACTAATTGGCGTGCAGGAATTTCTAAATCGACATTTTTTAAATTATGCTGCCTAGCACCGCGAATGCGGATTGTATTTTGATTTCCTAGCGGAAGTTGTCCGTTTAAGGATGCAGCTAACTTAGTTTCTGGCATATCAGCTTTCTGGGGATGGCGGCAAGGGACAATCCTTAATAATACTATTGATGTTGCTGTTATGGTAGAACAATCGTACTTTAAATTTTTAGTATTGGGCGTTGGTAATGGGTAATGGGTAATTGGTAATTGGTAAAAAAAACTCCTAACTCTTTCTCCCATTCCTAAAAAGAAAAAACCCAACCGTAAAGGCTGGGCTACTGGTACATGATTTCTGCGGAAATTTGTAAAAAGGTTATTTATAAAGTTATTGATACTTAGCCATTAAACCACCGAGTCATTGCTACCAATCGGTTACGAGTAATTCCGGAAAATTACCAAAATATTTTTTAACAACTTCGTGAATTCAAAATTTTCTATTTTCTTTCAAATCAAAGGTTTTCAGAAATACAAATAGTGCATTGAAACTTAGAGACTTTTGATATGGTTCCCATTTTCAGACTAGGAACCAGGATTTTGATTTTTTCTTAAAAAGCTATATAACTATCAAAACTATAAAACTATATTTGGATTAATTTAAATAAATTTGAGTTGATAGATTCTTTTTTCAATTAATCAAAAAATTGCACGTACACATCCCAATAGATAATATCAAAAAATTTTTCAAAAAAAATACAACTTTCTTATACCACTACTCTAATAACGTATTTTCGTGACTTTAATGATAAATATTTCTATTATTAATGACACCATTCTCAAAAAGCCATTTTTATATAATTTTTTATTACAATATAGGGTCTCAAATCCATAAAATCAATTTTATAAATATTGAGTTTTATGAAGCAATTCATTTTTGATACTGAAATTTAAAATAAAAAACCGTATTAAAACGGTTGAACAATAGATATTGAATTTTTGGAAGGTTATTTTTGAAAAACAAATAAATTCCCCGTCCTTCCTCTTCCGACTCGAATTTCTGCATCTAAATAAGATGTTATCCATACAGCTTCGTTGCGGAGAGCTTCGATAACTGGAATTTTTAATTCGGGTAAACTAAATGGTAAATTCAAAGGTTTTGTAGCTTGAAATGCAAATCCATCGAAGCTGACTAAAGCGGTTTTTTCATCTTCTTCGCATTTCCAAATCCCTGAAGCTTCGATTTTCCACTCTCCAAGTAAAGGTAATTCGATTTTGGCGCAGTTACAAGTTACTATTCCGATATCGGAACAGTTCAATATTTGGTATACCTGTTTGATTTTTATTCCCGTCCAATCTGGAATTGTGTCAAATTTACGGGTAACTACCGTTCCGTTGGAAGCGTATATTAGTTTCCAACTACCGGATAATAAAGCTTGATTCTGAGAACTTAAAGGTTGTGGATTCGGGTTGATTTCTTCTAAATTTTGGATAAGATTGTCTATTTCTGGTTCTCCCAAGGGAAAAATTGCTTTTTGGAATGATAAAGCTGATAATTTCTCGATTAATTCTGTTTTTAGATAATTATGACTTGGATTTTCTGCTTTCATATCTTTATTACGTTTTTCTCTGTTGAGTTGTAAACGAAAAATTCAGAAGCAATACCAAAGTTAGTTTTGCTAAATTAATATAAATCATTCATACTACGAACAAAGCAACAAAAATTCGTAATTAATCAAGATTTGGTATCGAAACCTGTCTGTATAATAATTACGTTGCGTTCACGAAGTGAGTCGTTACACTAAGCGTGTCCGTTAGCGGAGCGTGTTCGACAGGACATTAGAACATAGTGACATACTACGAATTATTATGCGTTGGGAATTTGGTCGAAGAAGCGATAATGTTGAAGACAGACGCGGTAGAAAGGCTTATCCTGGATTAGTTGGTGGTGGCTTAGGTGGTTTGGTTCTCACTTTGATTGCTACTTTTCTCGTTATAGACCCGGCAGTTATCGAACAAATAGTACCTCAAGATGATGGTCATTCAAGTCCGACTCAAACAATTTGAGAGCGTAATGACACAATGAAACAATTTGTTTCTGTTGTACTCGCCGATACCGAGGATACATGAAACCTTTATTTCTACAAATGTGAAGAAACTATTTTCTGTCAGATTAGAATTACAAGCTGATTATTTCGCAGTAATTTGGGCACATCACGCAGACAGATAAAGACAAATTATCAAACAGGGAGACGTTGATAGCTTCTTCAACGTAGCAGCTAGTATTGGTGATGATAGATTACAAAAACAAGCCAAAGGGTATGTAGTTCCCGAATCATTTACCCATGGAAGTTCAGCACAAAGAGTTAAATGGTTTAAAACAGGTATTCAAACCGGTAGAATTGATGCTTGTAATACTTTTAGTTAGGGAGTTGGGAATAGTTAGGAGTTAGGAGTTAGGAGTTAAGAGTTAGGAGTTAGGAATTATAAATTCTTCCCCCTCTTCCCCCTCTTCCCCCTCTTCCTATTACCAATTACCAATTACCAATTACCCATTACCCATTACCCAATCAATAATCTCAGGATTAACCAAGTTCGGAACTTCATCATGGGGACAGTGACCCGCTCCAGGTATAGGTACTATTTTGATATCTTTACCGTTATCTTTGGCTCGTTCGTAAACTTTTGCTCCTCCGATTGGTGTCCAAGGGTCATCTGCTCCCCAAATTACTAACAGCGGACGCGCTAGTTTAGGTAATAATTCATCAGGGGAAGTACCGGGAGGTGCTGGCAATATTGATGCAAATACTTGTTGCGCTCCTGGGTCGCAGGATGGTTGATAGAGCATATCTACAAGTTCGTCGGTGACTGCGTTACGGTCGCGATAAACTTGGTAGAGGGTGCGTTTAATTTGCGATTTTCTGCGAATATTATTGAATACGAATTTACCGGTTATAGGGTTGCTGACTAGTTTGTTAAAAGCACCCATGACAAAACCTAAGACCGGGTTTAGTTCGTCGGAGCGATGACTCAATCCTCCAGCAGCATTAATTAAAACTGCTCC
>CAKZYM010001102.1 GCA_937884685.1 uncultured Calothrix sp. | reverse complement strand
TACACCGTAGCCTTAATAAGGAGAGGGGATGGGGGTGAGGTAAATCAGCGGTGTAATTGCACCCAAATGAAAAGCGCTATATTTACATTGAAGGCAGAGCCTTCATTACTTCATTACCATGCAGAGCATGGTAACGAGAAAATCCAGAATCTAAAATCTAAAATCCAAAATCGTCTACCCTTGAGAAACCTGTGCTTCCAATTTCTCTTTATCCTGACGACGTTTTTTAGCGTAAAGCTGAATAGTTGCAGCCATCGCAATAACTAAACCAAAAATTCCCCAAGCTGTAATATCCGTGGGAAGATTATTCTTGAATACTGCTAATAACACAATTACCACTAACATTACCGTAGGTGCTTCATTCAAAGCGCGTAATTGCTGACTACCCCATTTACATTCACCTGCTGCTAACTGCTTCATTAACCGCTTGCAGTAATGATGATAGCCAATTAATAACACCACAAAAGCCAGTTTGACATGCAACCAAGGCTGTTTTAAAACTTCTGGTTCGGTTGACAGTAAACCAATCGCCATCAACACCGTTACAATCATTCCTGGGGTAGTAATAATGCTGTAGAGACGTTTCTCCATGATTTGATATTGATTTTTCAATATCGTCTTTGCTGGTTCGGGTTCTTGTTCGGCTTCTACGTGATAAATAAATAAACGTACTAGGTAAAACAACCCAGCAAACCAAACAACAATACCAACGATGTGAAATGCTTTAAACCAGGAATAAGCCATAAATCGTATACCTTTATAAACTTCATTTTAAAGGGGCGATATTAATATTAGGTTACGCCAAAAACCTTTAACCAACTTCTAATAAATGCTTAATAAATGAAGAAATACGAATTTTACTGTTACCACGATTAAGTTTGGGATAATGTGTTTTTTTATGTAGATATCTATTTTGACCGTTCCCTGTCTATCAGCTTTTTATCAAAATGCAATCCGAATTCAATTTTTTTCATCAATGGTATCCGGTTTCTCCCGTTGAAGATATAGACCCCAAAAAACCAACTGCAGTGACTGTTTTAGGAATTCGTTTAGTAATTTGGAAGCCTAAAACATCCGATTATCAAGTGTTTATAGACAAATGTCCCCATCGTCTCGCACCTTTGAGTGAGGGAAGGGTTGATGAAAAAACTGGTAATTTGATGTGCAGCTATCACGGTTGGGAATTTAATGCTCAAGGAACTTGTACCCGCATTCCCCAAGCTGAAAATCCAGAAATTGTCACTAAGAATCAAAAGAATCTTTGTGCTGTTAGCTTACCAGTACGTCAAGAAAATGATTTATTGTGGGTTTGGCCCGATGCAAATTCACCACAGCTAGCTGAAGAAACCCCATTACCTCTTTCACCTCAAATTGATGCGAGTAAAGGTTTTGTTTGGTCTTCTTACGTCCGCGATTTAGAATATGACTGGCAAACTCTGGTAGAAAATGTCGCTGACCCCAGCCACGTTCCTTTTACCCATCATGGCGTACAGGGAAATCGAGAACAAGCTGTACCGATACCATTAAAGATTATTGAATCAACTGCGAATTTAATTGAAGCTAATTCTGAAGGAAGGTTTAATACTACCATTACTTTTGAACCTCCTTGTCGTTTGGAGTATACAATCCGCGTAGGTAACGAAGGTAAACAACTCGGATTAATTACATATTGCATTCCAACTTACCCAGGTAAATCAAGAATTGTCGCTCAATTCAGCCGCAACTTTGCACCAGCTTTGAATAAGTTGATACCTCGTTGGTGGAGTCATATCAAAATCCGCAATCAAGTCATCGACGGTGATATGATTATTCTGCATCAACAAGAGCATTTTCTTCAAGAAAGACAATCAGAAGAAAGTTGGAAAACAGCTTATAAACTACCTACTAGCGCTGACCGCTTAATATTTGAATTTCGTAACTGGTTCGATAAATATTCTCAAGGAAAATTACCTTGGGAAAAAGCTGGGATTGAGGTTCCCCAAGATTCTATCTTAAAAATCAATGATAACCGTCAAGAATTACTTGACCGCTATACTCAACATACTCTAATTTGCAGTAGCTGTAGAAAAGCTTTGAAAATTTCACAGCGTTTACAAGTATTTTGTATTGGATATTTTGCAATTATTATTTCAGTTGTTGCGACTCTTCCCGATGCATTTAGAATCAAATTAGGTTTACCCTTGATGTTAAGTGGGTTATTTAGTTTAGCTGCTTTTGCTTGGCTTAAATTTTGGTTGATTCCTAAATTCTATTTCCAAGATTACCTCCATCCTGAGAAATATTAAATGTCAAAAATAGTAAGTGAAAAGTAGTAATACAACCTGTTTATTCTTTTGAATTTCTCAAATTAGCTAATAGATATCTCTTCTCATTCAACCTGTTTTCTATTCCTAAAATCGGCTCAAACGTAAATTATGTTGCCAAATAATAACAAACTTCTCTTATAAAAATAAAATATTAACCTATCGTAAAAAATTCTGATTAATACTATCTATTCTTTATTTATCCTTGCTTTTCTTTGCTCCCCATTGTTTATATTCTATCACCTTCTCGCAATTAAGTTATAAATAAGCATAAATACTCAATAGATATATTTATAGCTGGCATAAAATATCTCATTTTTAGAACTTTGCCCAATCATGATTAAATAGAGCAATAATCCGGTCATTATATCTAAAAAAGCTGACACATCCGATTAGCATTTAACTAAAGACATATTTTTCAAAAGAACAATCTAACCGTTGCTATATTTATCTTCAGTGTGTCAGTTAGCTCGTGATATTATAGAATAATAATATTTCTTAATAAAAATTTCATACTGATGATTTTATATTTTTTTAATAAACTCAGTCTTGAGGAAAGTGACCCTCGGGTAACGCTGTCATAGTATTAAGTATAGGAGTACTGGACAGGAGGTAATGTATATCGATAGTACTCATTTAAGTCAAGAACTGAAGTCAAATAAAATTAGGGGTGTAAGGTCTATGCCCTTCAAAATCCTTGTAGTAGACGACCATCTAGGTACTTGTCTATCTATTAGCGACTATTTAGAACTATCTGGGTACCAAGTAATCACAGCCAATGATGGTGAAGAAGGTCTAATTATGGTTAATAAACACCATCCAGACCTGATTGTGACGGATATTATTATGCCGCGAATGAATGGGTACGAACTAGTTCGTAATGTGCGTAAACAAGCACATTTTCGTTTATTACCCGTAATTTTGTTAACAGCAAGAACCGAAACACAAGAAAGAATTTTGGGTTATCAATCTGGATGTGATTTATATTTGCCAAAGCCTTTTGAACTTGAAGAGTTAGCAGCTGCTATTAGAAATCTTTTAGAACGAAGTCAGATAATTCAATCCGAGTATCAATTATCCTTACAAGAAAACCTTAAAAAAAAGGAATCTCATACTAGAAAAGATTTTCCCAACCATGAACAAGCTCAATTATATGAATCTTTGACCAACAGAGAACAAGAAGTTTTAGAAATTTTAACTCATGGATTTTCTAATGCTGAAATTGGTTATCATCTTCACCTGAGTCCTCGAACTGTAGAAAAATACGTTAGTAGTTTGTTGAGAAAAACAGATACCAGCAACCGAGCAGAATTAGTACGTTTTGCAATGGA
>CAKZYM010001101.1 GCA_937884685.1 uncultured Calothrix sp. | reverse complement strand
GGTGAATTTATTGAATGGTAATACCGCTTCTTATACAGCAATATGAGAGGGTATAACTTCTTCGGTAAAACCAAGTTCTTCCAAAGTTTTACCAGACATAATCAAGGATGCGAGCTTCGCTACAGGTACCCCCGTTGCTTTAGAAACGAAGGGTACGGTACGAGAAGCACGAGGATTAGCTTCTAGAATGTAAACTTGTGGGGAATAGCTTTGAACTCCTGCAATCGCGAATTGAACGTTCATTAATCCCACTACTTTTAAAGCCTGCGCCAATTTGATAGTAAAAGTGCGAATTTGTTCGATAATGGCTTGAGGTAAGGAAATTGTTGGTAGCGCACAAGCAGAATCTCCTGAGTGAATTCCGGCTTGTTCTATGTGATCCTTGATGCCACCAATCACCACTTTGCCTGTGCTGTCGGCAATAGCATCTACATCAACTTCCGTAGCATTTTCCAAAAATTTATCTATGAGTATGGGATGTTCCGGTTCTACCTGTACTGCAAAAGTCATGTATCGCTCTAGTTCCGCATCTGAATAAACAATTTCCATCGCTCTTCCACCCAATACGTAGCTCGGACGTACCACTACTGGATAACCAATACGTTGAGCTACAACCAAAGCGTCTTCATAGGTTCTAGCAATACCGTTGGGTGGCTGGGTTATATCTAATTCCTGAAGAATTTTTTCAAATCGCTCTCTATCCTCAGCAGCGTCAATGGAATCGGGAGAAGTACCCCAAATTATAGTGTTTAGAGAATTTGAATTATGTAAATATTCCTGTAAAGGCAAAGCTAATTTTAAAGGTGTTTGTCCCCCAAATTGGACTATTATTCCCACTGGGTTCTCTGCTTCAATAATATTAAGAACATCTTCCTTAGTTAGCGGCTCAAAATAAAGACGGTCGCTAGTATCGTAATCAGTAGAAACTGTCTCAGGATTCGAGTTGACCATTATTGTCTCATAACCTGCATCCTTGAGAGCGTAAGCAGCATGACAGCAACAATAGTCGAATTCAATTCCCTGTCCGATACGGTTGGGACCTCCACCCAAAATCATTACCTTGGGTTTATCGGTGGGAATTATTTCGCTTTCTTGTTCGTAAGTCGAGTAATGGTAAGGAGTAAAAGCTTCAAATTCCGCAGCACAGGTATCTACAGTTTTGTAAACGGGATTTATATCTAATTGCTGGCGTTTTTCTCGAACCTTATTTTCGCTGGTTTTGGTAGCAAAAGCAATTTGTCTATCGCTAAAACCGTACTGTTTAATTTCATATAACTGTTCTTTTGTCAACTTGTCTAGAGCAGTTCGCTTGATAAATTTTTCCACCTCTAGCAATTGCTGCATTTTATCCAAAAACCAGTGGTCGATTCCGGTCAGTTCGTAGATTTCCTCAATACTAATTTTAAGCTGCATCGCGTGACGCACGGCGAAAATCCGCTCTGGATTCGGGGTTCTTAACTGAGCGCGGATTTGTTCTCCAGAGGGCAATTTTTCTTGGCGATCGCACCCCCAACCAGCGCGTCCGGTTTCCAGGGAGCGCAAGGCTTTCTGGAAAGATTCGTTAAAAGTACGACCGATGGCCATTGCTTCCCCTACAGACTTCATTTGAGTTGTCAGCACCGAGGAAGAACCGGGAAATTTCTCAAAAGCGAAGCGGGGTACTTTAGTAACTACATAATCAATTGTTGGCTCAAAGGATGCAGGAGTTTCCTTGGTAATATCATTTTTAATTTCATCTAAGGTGTAACCAATAGCTAACTTCGCGGCCATTTTTGCGATTGGAAAACCTGTAGCTTTACTAGCTAAAGCCGAACTACGGGAAACTCGCGGGTTCATTTCAATAACAACAACTTCCCCAGTTACGGGATTGATAGCAAACTGAATATTAGAACCACCAGTTTCTACACCAATCTCGCGAATAATTTTAATCGCGATATCCCTTAAGCGCTGGTATTCTTTATCAGTAAGAGTTTGAGCGGGAGCAACCGTAATCGAATCTCCCGTATGAATACCCATCGGGTCAATGTTTTCAATCGAGCAGATAATTACGACATTATCCGCTAAATCGCGCATTACTTCTAATTCATATTCTTTCCAACCCAGCAAGGATTGGTCAATAAGAATTTGCGATACGGGAGAAGCATCAATACCCGCTTGCGCCATTTCTTCAAATTCTTCTTGATTGTAGGCAATACCGCCACCAGTACCACCCATAGTAAAACCAGGACGAATAATCAACGGATAGCTACCGATATCTTGAGCTATCATCCTCGCTTCTTCCAAAGAGGAAGCCGTACCGCTCGGACAAATTGCCACATCAATTCTTTCCATTGCGTCGCTAAAAAGTTGTCTGTCTTCAGCTTTTTCAATTGCTGCTAACTTAGCCCCAATAAGTTCGACACCGTATTTATCTAAAACACCATTTTTCGCCAAAGCAACAGCTATATTAAGAGCAGTTTGTCCTCCCATGGTTGGTAGTAAAGCATCTGGACGCTCTTTCTCGATGACTTTTTCTACCAATTCCGGTGTTAACGGCTCGATATAAGTACGGTCAGCAGTTTCTGGGTCGGTCATAATAGTAGCTGGATTAGAATTAACCAGTACAACTTCGTAACCTTCTTCCTGCAAAGATTTACAAGCTTGAGTACCAGAATAATCAAATTCACAGGCTTGTCCAATGATGATTGGACCAGAGCCTAATAATAAAATTTTTTGAAGGTCTTGACGACGGGGCATAGTTTTTACCTTTAAATACGAGAATATGAATCCCGATTATTTTAAGTTTTTTATTGACCACTTATATTATTTATTCTCAAGATTTTTTATTTTGATGACGAAATTTTTGACTTAGGTACCCTTAAAGCAGTTTAATCAGAGGGTGTAACTCTACACCCCACAAGCTACCGAGCAGCTATATGCTGTTAAACCTAGTTAATCAAGTAGAAGACTGTTAGACAATGCAATTTTCTGCTCTAGATTATTTTGTAAAGCCAATTAAATGTCATAGGAAAGTAAAGAATAGGGCATTAAGGATAATCTGAGAACAGTACAGGAGCAGTTCAGCTTATCCAATAAAATTATGTTTAAATAAAGCCAACTTATTTACCACAAGTAAAACAAGAGATTTCAAAAATCAAAAAACAAAAATAAATAAAATAAAAGTTAGTAAATTATTGTCTAACTTTTTTATCAATCAAATTTTATTGTTTAAAAGTATATTCTTTTTACATATTGAAAAATAATCTTAATTAATCAAAGTTGAGAATTGAATAAAATAAATGTCTCATTACCAAATCTTACTAGCTAAAATTAATGAGAAGAATTCTCGCCTATAACCAAAACTTTATTAAGGCATCCATAAGTAATAATTAAGGTAAGGATAAGAAGTTTATTAGATATGAAATTAAAAATGGTAGAGAAATGACCGTGCATTCTCTACCATTAATTAAAATCTTGAGTTAAATAATAGATTTTACATGCTTTTAAAAGCAAATAAACTATTCTCTGTGCAATAGATTAGTTACTAGACTGAACAAATCCTAGAGCTAGGCTGTCTTTAGCAAGGAAGTGAGATAAATGATAAGCACGCTCCTCAGTTTTGAGAAGAATTTGTTCGTACAAAGCTCTTGTTGCTCTATCACCCAAACTCTCTGCCTGAGTCGCTTGACGACGGATTACGCCAATCATTGCTTGCTCTGCCTTCAAGTCGTTTTCTATCATTTGACGACAAGAGTAAATACCATCAGATTCTTGCTCAAAGCAGCATAATTCCGCCAATTTACTGAAAGAAGCAGCAGGAACACCACCGAGTCCGTTTAATCGTTCTCCAATTTCGTGGATATGTCCCTGTACTTCTTCATAGCAATCATTAAAAAAGTCGTGTAAAGAGTAAAATTCCGAACCTTCCACGACGAAATGATGCTTTTGGTATTGGATGTATAAGGCTTGAAAACTAGCCAATACCACATTAAAACCTTCACAAACTGGTTCTGTTACGCTCTTATCAAGTAATACTGGATTGTCGTAAACTTGACCAAAATTTTGTAATAAAGTTTGTGTGTCAGCCATTGTTCTCCTCGCTTATTATCTCTGATTAGCAGTCCGATTTACTAACTGCTTGTTTATTTATATCCTAACATCATAAAACATTATTTATTTCTGTCAAATTTTATATTTTTTAAAATTTTAATTTCATATTTTTTAAATTTTACTAGTTATAAATATAATCTCATAGTCCTTATTGACATCTTTTATCTAAATGAAGTCAGGATAATACGAAAGCTGCTTTTTAATGCTCCACATTTCAAACCTTGTTTATATCAAAACAAACTAATTTTCACTCTAAAAATATAGATTTTCCAATTTAATAGGAATACTTCTAGATAGAAATCACCAAAAACTTATTCCAAGATAGCTAGTATTTTTCTTCTTTCAAGCCAAATTGGCAGATTTTATTAGCAATGGGAGTGGGGGATTTAAATTAATAAAGCAAAGAAGGGATATTTTTGAATTAGCGAGTCATAATAATTCACTTCCTAAGCTTTTACGTGCTTAATTTTATACTCAGGACTTGCGGAACTGGCATATTTACCTTCTTAATTGACTAACTCTTCACTCCTGACTCCTAAGTCCCCTCACCCGTATTAATCATGAGAAATTTTTATTCTTTTTCAAAAGTTACTGAGAAATGTTTGCATTTAACATATAATTGTTAGAGAATCTTGATTGCAAAGTTAAAGCAGCTATTACTGCTTAGCTACTGCGAGTTTATTGCACTTAGAGGATACTTATCTTGAAATCGTTTGATTCGCTATCGCAAACAAAACATGTCGTTGAAGTGAGTTGGGCAGACCGTTGGCAAGTTTATAAACGGTTGCAGGAACTAAATATTCCTTCTTGGTGTGGTAGTAATCAACCCTTGACAGTCGAAATTACAAATACTGAAGCTGCTATTCAACTTTGGAGCGTAATGCGACAGTTAAATGCTTCCCGTCAAGACCTAATCTGTACTCTTGAGGAGTGCTTATATTATCGTCCTCGTCACCTATAGTTGACTGGATACTGCTACTTAAAATAGAGGGTTGTCTAGGCGGAAATCCTTGCTGTAACACTTACTTTGCATGACTTCGTTGTACAGAATTGGTTAAAAAATTATGGGAAAATCTCATCGTAAAGAAGTATCAGAATTTTGCCTGGAAGGGCGATTTTTAGATTTTGTGATTAAAGATGGTTACAAGCTCAAAGGTTTACTGCTAGGGACTTCTGAAGGCGAACGCTATATTAAGTTAGCAAAACATTTAAGACATGCTTTTGATTTACGTCTACCACTGGGTACCTGGTTGCAGGTTGTGGGTGAAAAAAAATATGACACCAAAACTGGTGAAGTCAAATTAAAAGCCGAACGAGTAATGGCTTGTCTTCAAGAGGTTCAAACAACAGAAGAAGTAGTTCCTGCACCTGTTAAGCCAATTAAGCAGAATAAACAAGAGAAATCCGTCAAAAGTAAAAATATACTAGTGTGTCAAAAATCTAGCTGTATGAAACGCGGTGGTAAAAAGCTATGTCAAGCTTTAGCTGCTTCTATCAGCGAACGTGGATTAGAAGACCAGGTGAGCATCAAAGGTACGGGTTGCATGAAGAAATGCAAAGCAGGACCTAATTTGATAATGCCAGATAAAACTCGTTACACCAAAATTCAGGCAGAGCAAGTATCAACCTTAATGGACAAGCATTTTGGACCTAAAGAGCAAGTAGAAATTCCCTTACCAGGAACAGTCAATGCGAATAAAATGTAAGCTGGATAACATTAATGCAATAATTTACTAAGAAAGTTGCAGGAAATATTTTTTATATACCTGTAATTCTTGATAAGTATTTTCAACTACAAAAGCTCGGTTTGTTAGGTCAGCCGGGTTTTATGCTTTTATCATGGTTTAGCCAAAAATTATCTTCGTGAAGAATCAATCTATGATAGGAATAGCCATCTTTGTGGTTTAAATCATGACTTCCTTGATACTCGATAAAACATTTCCTTTAAAAACTTCTTACGTTCTTTTGTATGATGTCAGTTGGAAACAGTTAGAGCAACTTGATATAAATCTTGCTGGAACAGGAGCAAGGTTGACCTACTTAGATGGGATTCTCGAAATCATGTCTCCCCTTTCCGACGAACACGAAGACTCAAAAAAAACCCTCGCTATGTTAGTCGAGGTTTATATGCGTTCTAAAAATATTAGATTTTACAGTCGGGGAAGTGCTACTTTAGGTAAACGAGAAAATAAAACTCGTCGTGAACCCGATGAATCTTATAATTTAGGCACAAAGAAATCAATTCCTGACTTGATTTTAGAAATAACTGTGACTAGTGGTGGAATTAATAAGCTAGAGATTTATAAACGCTTAGGAATACCGGAAGTTTGGTTTTGGGAAGATGGTTTAATATCCGTTTATTGTTTGGAAGCGGGTGAATATCAAAAAGTAGCGAGAAGTACTTTGCTCCCAGATTTAGATTTAGAATTATTAGCAAAACATTCGCGAATGGGAGACCAGTTTGATGCTGTGAATGAATATAGCCAAGTCATCAAACAAAATTAGATAGTTATCTTTATTTCAATTACCAAATTTTATTTAAATCCAACTCAAATCCGGGTAAAACATCTTCACCAGAAACAGTTTCCGGAGATTCAAGAATTTCTATTTCCTTACCTTGTCGATAAATTTCAACTTTCTTACTTTTTGGGTCAATTAACCAACCCAAACGAACTCCGTTCTCAATATATAGCCCTTTTCAGTTGAATGCAATACAAATGAAATTGCTAAGAATCGGACGGACAGGGATGTCCATCCCACAAGAATGTATTATACTCAACCGAAAACCGCTATATTCTGCCATTTTCTTTTGCAGTTTTTTTAGATAATCGCTACTCGAACGCAGTTCTACAACAAAATCCGGTGCTAAGGGTGAAAACTCCTCTTCTCTCTGCTGTTGAGTCAATCCATCCCATTTCTCATTACTGACCCAAGAAGCATCTGGAGAATACACAGCACCATTAGGTAATGTAAAACCCGTAGAAGAATCAAAACTGATACCTAAATCAGTATTATCATTCCACAACCAAAGTAAAGCAGTGATACTAGAATTTTTCTTTCCCGTCCAAGGATAAGTCGGTGACATTATAATAACTTCTCCAGTAGATGCACGTTCAAGCTGCAAATCTTCATTTGCTAAACAAAGTTGTTTAAAACCTTCAGCATCTAATTCAGGAATATTTAACGCAATTGTATTCATAACAGTAAACAGTAAACAGTGAACAGTTATCAGTGAGCAGTGAGCAGTTATCATTTACCCACTAACCACGAACTCCTAACTCCTAACTCCTAACTCTTAATTTCTTCCTACTAATTTATCTCTTAAACTTTTAATTCTGTCTCTAAATTTAGCTGCTTCTTCAAACTGTAAATTTTTTGCAGCATCTTTCATTTGTGCTTCTAAATTATTAACTAATTGCGGAATATCTTCCAAAGGAATTTCATCAACATGCTCGTCTACTACTTCTAAATCCTGTGCGTTTAAACGTCGCGATACTTCCAAGAAAGAGAGAATCGCATTGCTAGATTTCTTCTTAACAATTGGCTTTGGAGTAATATTATGCATCTTATTATATGCCGTTTGAATCCCGCGACGACGTTCGGTTTCATCGATAGCTTTTATCATGCTATCGGTCATTTTATCGGCATATAAAATAGCTTGTCCCCTAATGTGACGCGCTGCTCTACCAATTGTTTGAATCAAAGAACGTTCCGCACGCAAGAATCCTTCTTTATCAGCATCTAAAATTGCGACTAAAGAAACTTCGGGTAAATCTAAACCTTCCCGCAATAAATTAACACCAACTAGTACATCAAAAACACCATCGCGCAAATCTTGAATAATTTCAATCCTTTGAATCGAATTAATTTCAGAATGTAAATACCTGACTCGAATACTATTATCCTCTAAATACTCCGTTAAATCTTCAGCCATCCGCTTGGTTAACGTAGTAATTAAAACTCGTTCGTTGAGGTCTACTCTATCTTTAATTTCTCCCAACAAATCATCAATTTGGCCATCAGTTGGACGAACAATTACTTCTGGGTCAATTACTCCAGTTGGTCTGATAATTTGTTCAGCTATATTATCTTCAGAGATTTCTAATTCCCAATTACCAGGAGTCGCTGAAACGAAAATACACTGATTTACTTTTTCCCAAAATTCTTCAGCTTTCAAAGGACGATTATCAGCAGCGCTGGGAAGACGAAAACCATGCTCAATTAATACTTTTTTCCTGGCTTGGTCGCCATTATACATCCCGCGAATTTGAGGAACGGTAACGTGAGATTCATCAATTACCAGCATCCAATCTTTGGGAAAATAATCAATTAAGCATTCTGGTGGTTCTCCAGCTTTTCTTCCTGCTAAATGACGCGAATAGTTTTCTACACCGTTACAATAACCGACTTCCCGCAGCATTTCTAAATCGTAACGACAACGCTGGTCTATCCGCTGTGCTTCTAATAATTTAGTCGCTTCTTCTAATTCTGCTTTACGTGCTTTTAATTCTGCGTCAATATCCGCAATAGCTACCTCTAACCTGTCTTTCGGTGTAACAAAGTGACGAGCGGGATAAAGATTTACTGCTGGTAAACTTTGCATAATTTCACCAGTAACCGGGTCAATATAACGAATCGCGTCGATTTCATCACCAAAAAACTCGATGCGAATAATTCTATCTTCGTATGCTGGACCAATTTCTAGTACATCACCGCGAACTCGAAACTTTCCACGACCCATTTCAATATCGTTACGGCTGTATTGAACTGCTACTAAAGCTCTCAGTATTTCCCGCTGGTCAACTTCCATACCTACTTGAAACGGAATTGCTGCATTCAAATACTCTGTGGGCATCCCTAAACCATAAATACAGCTAATAGACGCAACAACAATTACATCCTTACGTTCAAATAAAGACCTCGTTGCAGAATGTCGCAACATATCAATTTCGTCATTAATTTGAGCAGTTTTTTCTATATAAGTATCGGTAACGGGAATATAAGCCTCTGGTTGGTAATAATCGTAATAACTAATAAAGTATTCCACCGCATTCTTAGGGAAAAACTCGCGCAACTCATTACAAAGTTGTGCAGCAAGAGTTTTATTATGTGCCAAAACAAGGGTGGGTTTACCTATTTTTTCTATCACCCTGGCAATGGTGTGAGTTTTACCCGTACCGGTAGCACCTAAAAGCGTTTGATAGCGATTTCCTGTTTCAATAGTTTCCACAAGCTGCTTAATAGCCTTGGGCTGGTCACCTGTGGGTTCAAAAGGAGCTTTTACTAAAAAATTTTTCATGACAGCTTGCAAAAACTTTGACCTATTTAATGGTAGCGAATAGTGCCACATTCCGAACCTTGAATGTAAACCTGAAAAATAGAATTTATATACATTTATCTTTACAATACTTAATCCTCAATATTGACTTATGTCTCATTGTTGAAGATACTTGTACCTATAGAAGGTTTTTTAAAGTTACAATTAGTGAATAAAAGTAAATTTTTAATTTACTAAGCATAGTTAAATTCATTTATTTATTAGAGGTATAAGATTATGACCGTCAGCAGTAATGGTAGAAGAACCAGTACTCG
>CAKZYM010001100.1 GCA_937884685.1 uncultured Calothrix sp. | reverse complement strand
TAGTCTATTGAAGTACATCTAAAAACCTCACCCCCAACCCCTCTCCTTATTAAGGAGAGGGGAAATAAAGCACAGTTTTATTGGTGTGAGTTCAAGCTGTACCTCAGTTGCTGTAGGAACGCTATAACTTACCAGTAATTATATAGATAATTTTGATTGACTAAGTAAGTCGGCACAAATAAACGGAGCTATGTAACAAAATATAAATTACCCTTAAACCCTTATTGCTACTCGCTACTTGCTACTTGCTACTTCCTGGTCTTAACTACGATTTTCAACACCGACCTACTTACTTATATTTTATTAGGTATTAAATTTGTACAATTTAAAACAAATTCATATAAACAGTGCCAATTTCCAGCATGAAAAATTCCTGTAAATTGGCACCAATAGTTTATTAAAAATAACAATCTTCAAGTTTTTACCTATCAATACCAATACCCGCATCCATCATCAAAGTTGGTTTTGCTATTGAGTCTTTCATCATCTCGTGTAATTGAGGATTTTTGGCTTGTAACTCTTCTAAAGTAATATTTTCTGCCAAAACTTTTCCCTCTTTACTGTAAACTGTATAGGTTTGATTTGCATTAATTGCAATCCGTCCATTTCTAGTTTCGATATAACCAAAACCTGTAGATTCTGAAATACTGGCTTGATTACTTATTTGAAAAGTTGATTCAGGCTTACCTACAGCTTTTTTATGAGAAATTATGGGGATTAAGGCTATTGATGTAGCTAAAGCTCCCATAAGAATTACTTTATTCATTTATTACCTCGTTTTTGATAATTTACAACTAATTAAATACCAAAAGGACTTATTTAAAATCATGCAATTACGCGCAGTTATAAATAAGTCCTATTTATTATAAAATTTATTATCAGGTTATTGTTAAAAATGAGACTTTGGTAGCATCAATTTAACCAATCATACTATTAAAGAAATCCAAAGTCTCTTTCAAAGCTTTGATGAAAATATCGATTTCTTCACGAGTATTATAAAACGATAAACTTGCTCTTGCTGTACCGGGAGCATCTAAAATACGGTGCAATGGTTGAGTACAGTGATGTCCAGAACGAATTGCTACACCTTCGTTATCTAACAAAGTAGATAGGTCATTAGGATGAACTTCGACCGTTGTGAATGAAGCTAATGCTGCTCTACCATAGCCCTTCTCATCTGGTAATGGTCCATAAATTTTGAGTCCCGGTACTTTTTGTAACTGTTTAAATAAGTAACCAGTTAATTCTGACTCATAAGCATATATTTTATTCATACCAATTTCTGAGAGATAATCTATCGCTGCACCTAAAGCTATTGCTTCTGCGATTGCTGGAGTACCTGCTTCAAACTTTGCCGGTAATTCTGCATAAGTTGAATGGTCTAAAAACACATCAGCAATCATTTCTCCACCACCCATAAATGGTGGCATTGCTTCTAAGTTTTCCAGCTTTCCATATAAGAAACCGATACCGGTTGGACCGCACATTTTATGACCGGAAGCTACCAACCAATCACAATCTATTTCCTGTACATCAACTGGCATATGTGGCACGCTTTGGCAGGCATCAATTAATACTTTTGCCTGTTTTTGATGAGCTAATTGACAAATTTCTTTAACTGGATTTATGCAGCCCAAGGTATTAGATACGTGAACTATTGAAACCAATTTAGTTTTATCGCAAAGCAGTTTTTTAAACTGTTCTAAATCAAAAGTTTCTTCCGGTGTCAATTCAACATATTTCAATACCGCACCAGTTTTTTGAGCAATCAATTGCCACGGTATAATATTGCTGTGGTGTTCCATGACCGAAAGAATAATTTCATCTCCCGGTTCTAGGTTATTTAGTCCCCAGCTATAAGCAACTAAATTTATCGCTTCGGTCGCATTACGGGTAAAAACAACTTCCTGACGAGATGCAGCATTAATAAATTTAGAAACTTTATCTCTTGCTCCTTCATATGCATCGGTGGCTTTAGCACTGAGGTGGTGTGCGCCTCGATGTACATTGGAATTATATTCTTGGTAATATTTTTTAATCGCATCTAATACAAATAAAGGTTTTTGAGAAGTTGCTGCGTTATCTAGATAAACTAAAGGTTTACCGTTAACTTTCTGATGTAATATTGGAAAGTCTTTACGGGCTTGATTAGCGAGGGTTTTTTCCTGAGTGAAAGTCATGCTATTTTGGATTTCGGATTTTGGATTTTAGATTATAAATTATTTATGTCTCTGGAGACACACTACGTTAATGGATTTTAGATTAGATTTTGGTTACGGAATAAATATGACTGATTTAAGAAACTACTGAATCAAAAAATCTAGATAATTAAGATAGAAACAAAGTAGTAAATCAGCAGCGGTACGCGGAAAATAATTTCCACTTGTTTTTACTTGCCTAATCTATAATCCAAAATCTAAAATCTAAAATCTAAAATTGATTGACTGTTTGAGTTAGATTTTGACGCAAGGGAGGAACGGGTATTTTATTAATTATCTCCGCAGCAAAAGCGTTAATTAATAAGTGACGAGCGCTATTTTCATCAATTCCCCGACTTTGTAAGTAGAAAATTTCATCATCTTCTAACTGACTAACTGTAGCACCATGAGCGCATTTTACATTGTCTGCAGTGATTTCTAATTGTGGTTTGGTGTCTACTTTCGCTTGAGGAGATAATAGTAAGTTCCTATTTAATTGGGATGCATCTGTTAATTGTGCGGGTTTGGGTACAAAAATTTTACCGTTAAATACCCCATGTGCTTTATCGGCGATTATATTTTTTTGCAACTGATTGCTGTTACTGTGGGGATAATTAAGAGCAAGTGCGCTGTGAGTATCTGAAAGTTGATTACCAGTAATTATTGTTAAACCATTCAAGGTTGTTTCTGTTTGCTCTCCAGTTTGTAAAATTTCTAAGTTGTGTCGCGACAGTTTTCCACCCAAGGTGATTGCGTTACAGGTATAGCGGCTATTACGTGCTTGAGTAACTGCTGTTTTACCAATATGAAACGCTTCTACGCTATCACGCTCAATTCTGGTATGGTTTACACCCGCGTTTTCATCAACCCAGATTTCTGTAACTGCATTATTTAAATATATTTCTTGATTTTGTTCTTTCTCGGTACCAGAATTGATAAATTCTTCTACTAAAGTAACTTCAGAACCTGTTTTGGCTACTAATAAACAACGCGGTTGAGAAATTATTTGGTTTCCAGCAGTAATAAATACTAAATGTATTGGTGTTTCTACTACCACGTTACGAGATAGCCAAATTACCGCTAAGTCAGAGATACCGGCTGTATTCAGAGCCGTAAATACTTCTTTGGCTCCCTCAGCTTGTGTCAAATATTCTTTAACTAATTCCCCATCTAGCTCAGGTAAACTAGCAAGATTGCTAACTACAACTCCTTCCGGTAAATCGGCGATCGCCGATAATTCTTTGACAAATACACCGTTTACAAATACCAAACGAGTATCGCTAATTGCTGTAAAGGGAGCAGAATCTGGAGATACAGAATTATTCGTTGCTAAATGAAAATCGAATTGACGTAAAGCCGAAACATCAGTAAATCGCCATTCTTCATCTTTTTTAGTGGGTAATGTGGAATGACGCACCCAATTTGCAGCGTTATCTTTTATTTCTTGCAGCCATCCTTTATTTTTGACGGTAGAAACTTTGTCTACCAGTCCACTTAAATAAGTGTCTTTATTTAAAAGTGCTGCTGATAAACTCGCTTCAGTAGAATTAGGAATTGGACTGGGGGAAACTTCTATATTCATACTCCAACCTCAACACCAGCTTCTTCTAAAATCCAATCGTAACCGCGAGATTCCAATTCTAGAGCTAATTCTTTTCCACCAGATTTGATAATCTGACCTTTTGCCATTACATGAACAAAATCTGGCACAATATAATCAAGCAAACGCTGATAGTGGGTAATCATAACTGTGGCGTTTTCCTCATTTGCTAGCTGATTGACCCCATTTGCCACAATTTTCAATGCGTCAATATCTAAACCAGAATCGGTTTCATCTAAAATTGCTAAATCTGGTTCCAAAAGCGCCATTTGCAAAATTTCATTGCGCTTTTTCTCACCACCAGAAAAGCCTTCATTTAAACTCCGACTCAGAAAAGTAGAATCCATTTTTACGACTTCTAACTTTTCCTCTACCAAATCATCAAAATCAAAAGCATCAATTTCTTCTAAACCTTGCGCTTTACGTCGAGAAATATAAGCTACCCGCAAAAAGTCTAAATTGCTGACACCAGGTATTTCCAAAGGATATTGGAAAGCCAAAAACACACCATTTCTAGCGCGTTCTTCTGGTTCAAGTTCCAGAAGATTTTCTTCCTGGAAAACTACTTCACCACCAGTTACCTCATAACTTGGATGTCCTGCTAAAACCTTAGAAAAAGTGCTTTTTCCAGAACCATTTGGTCCCATAATCGCATGAACTTCACCAGCACGTACCTCAAGATTCACACCCTTGAGGATTTGATTTCCATCAACATTAGCTGTCAAATTTTTAACTGACAGCACAACCTTACTATTTTCAATAATCATCTTTGGATTTTGGATTTTAGATTTTGGATTTTGGATTTTGGATTTTGGATTTTAGATTATAAAGAGTGAGGAGTGAGGAATTATTAGTCTCCATCTCCCCATCTCCCCTATCTCCTTCCACTTTCCTATCCCACACTTCCTTCTAACTTCAAGCTCAATAATTTATCAGCTTCCACAGCAAATTCCATTGGTAGCTGATTAAACACATCCTTGCAAAAACCGCTAATCATCATTGCAATTGCATCTTCTGCGGAAATACCACGTTGAGAGAAGTAAAATAATTGGTCTTCCCCAATCTTGGAAGTTGAAGCTTCATGTTCTACTTTTCCTTTATTATTCTGTACTTGAATATAAGGAAAAGTATTAGCGTGAGCATTATCTCCAATCAACATTGAGTCGCATTGAGAATAATTTCTAGCTCCTTCAGCCTTGGGATTAACTTTCACCAAACCCCGATAGCTGTTACTGGATTTACCCGCAGAAATTCCTTTAGAAATAATTGTAGAACGAGTATTCTTACCAACATGAACCATTTTGGTTCCGGTGTCGGCTTGCTGCATATTATTAGTCAAGGCTACAGAATAAAATTCTCCTACAGAATTATCCCCAACTAAAACACAGCTGGGATACTTCCAGGTAATAGCTGAACCAGTTTCTACCTGAGTCCAAGAAATTTTAGAATTTTTTCCCTTACATAAACCGCGCTTAGTTACAAAGTTGTAAATACCACCTTTGCCATTTTCATCTCCCGCGTACCAATTTTGCACGGTAGAATACTTAATCTCAGCATTATCAAGCGTTACAAGTTCCACAACCGCAGCATGTAGCTGATTGCTATCGTACATTGGCGCGGTACAGCCTTCGAGATAAGAAACGTAACTGTCTTCTTCCGCAACAATCAAAGTACGCTCAAACTGTCCGGTATCACCATTATTAATGCGAAAATAAGTAGATAATTCCATCGGACATTTTACGCCTTTAGGAATAAATACGAAAGAACCATCGCTGAAAACCGCAGCATTCAAAGCCGCAAAATAATTATCGGCAACGGGAACCACGCTTCCAAGATACTTTTGGATTAATTCCGGATATTCTTGTAAAGCTTCGGAAATCGAACAAAAGATAACACCTTCTTCAGCCAGCTTCTCTTTAAAAGTAGTCGCGACCGAAACACTATCGAAAATCGCATCTACAGCAACATTTGCCAAACGCTTCTGTTCCGATAGCGGAATACCTAATTTTTCAAAGGTTTCCAATAAAGTCGGGTCTACTTCATCTAAACTTTTCTTTTTAGCGCTTTGTTTGGGTGCAGAATAATAAATAATATCTTGATAATCAATCGCAGGATAACCAACACTAGCCCAATCTGGTTCCGTCATTTTGAGCCATTGACGGTAAGCTTTGAGTCGAAACTCTAGCATAAATTCCGGCTCGTTTTTCTTCGCACTAATCATGCGAATCACATCCTCGCTTAATCCGCGAGGTATGGTATCTGTCTCGATGTCGGTAACGAAACCGTACTTGTAGGGCTGATTGACTAAGGTTTTGACGGTGGAAGTCATCGCTAATATTCTCGCTTCGCTGGCTTTTTTAGAACTCTCTTTAAGGCTGGAGACGGGTGATTAGATACTAATTCCCATCCAAACGTGACTCTAAGTCACGTGACTGTTACAATGTTGTTGAAGACTAAAACAACTTGCTTGTTGTTTTAATGTACCTTCATTTTACGCTAGATTAACAACAATGATGTTGTCAAAGTGAAAATTTCTTTAATATTTTTAGGGCGACGATGGAAACTACCCACCAGTCCTCAACCAAACAGGATATCTTAAAATATCTGCTCAAAGAATTTCGGGCTACAGCGATAAGGCTTGCTACAGCCTTAAAGGTCAGCCCTCAAGCGATTCGTCGTCATTTAAAAGATTTGGAGGGTGAAGAGCTAATAATTTATTCCTCCGAACAAATAGGAATGGGACGACCTCAACATTTTTATCAATTGAGTGATAAAGGTAAAGAACGCTTACGTCGAGAAGTTGGGGATAGTTACGGTAAATTTACCGTTTCCTTACTTGACACTTTAGCAGAAACAGTAGGACGAGACCAAGTTTGTTCAATTCTACAGAAACAATGGCAGCGTAAAGCTGAAGAGTATCGCCAACATTTAGGTAACGGTTCTCTTCAAGAAAGGGTTGCGACTTTAGTGGAATTGAGAAAAGCTGAAGGCTTTATGGCAGAATATCATCCTGTAGAAGGTGAGGCTTTAGAAACAGAAGATAAATTTATTTTTTTGGAACACAACTGTGCAATTTCTAATGTCGCAGAATCATTCCCCAGCGTTTGCGGTCATGAACTTGAAATGTTTGCTGCTGTTTTACCAGACTGTAAGGTAGAGCGTACACACTGGATAATTGATGGAGAACATCGCTGCGGTTACTTACTAGAAGCGCGGAAATAGTCAGCAGTTAACAGTTAGCAATTAACAATTATTAGTTTAGAATGATTGATACCCATTATTGTTAATTGATACAGGTAAATAGATACAAACTATGGACTTTCAGCAGCAACCAACTACACAATTTTTATCTTTGGAAGAATCAGCGAAAGTTGATGCAGCTTTGCTATCTTCTCCGGAAAAATTTTTAACTCGGCTGACAATTTCTTCATTAAGAGTATTGCAGGAAATCGCCAAAGAAAATAATATTGCTGTTGAAGAGTTAACGACACAGCAAATAATTGCTTGGTTTGAGAAAGATGGAAAAATTAGACGAGAAAAAGGAGTTGAAGCTGCATTCTTGAAGTGGTAGCTTTTGCTGTAAATGCAGTTAAGGCTGATGAGGTTTGCGAGTTGAGTGAGTTATCAATCACTACATACAGTCATCAATAGTACTATTTCATGAACCCTTAAGGCTCGCACTATTTATAAAATTATCTTCATCAACTAGCAGTGGCTTGATGAATTCTTTTAGCGACTGAAATGGTAAATTAGAATGTTGGTTTACTTTTTCAAGAAGATTCATTGTAAACGTTGCACCTTTTGTTAATCCCCATTTTTCTTGAAAATAATTAACGCTTCTACGCTTCCAAACATAATTCCAAACTAACATGTAGTAAGGAGTATCTGATAATTTAAGTTCTGTAACTGGAAGATAATTAACAATACTTTGCGGTTCTATATAAATAGTTCCACCTACCGCAAATACTGATAAACAAAAATCAATATCTTGGGCACAGTTCATTAAATTTTCGTCTAAATAACCTATTTTTGAAAAGATAGATGTACGTGCTAAAAAACAATTGAAATTTATTATTTGTGTCGATTTACGCTTTAATAAAGGTTTTACTTTATCAAAACAATCATTAATAAATAACCTTTCATCAAATAAATCTAAATTTCCATTCTTGTATTTGAATTCTAAACTACCCCCAGCAGAATGAATCAGTTGCTTTTCTCCTTGTAAGCAAATAGGGGTAACTACCGAAGCATTCGTTTCTTGAATGCACTCTATGAGGTAATTTAACCAACCAGTCGTAACTACCACATCGTTATTAAGAAAAACAACATACTCGGTATCTACGTGTTTCAAGCCGATGTTACGTGCTTGATTAGGAGATACATATTTATCTGTACGTATTAAGCGAAATCCTTTGATTTGGGATTGCTTTTCAAGATATTGCTGATGATGTTTAGGTGTGTAACCGTCTATGTAAATTAGTTTAAAAGGAATATTTGTGTACTTATAAATGCTTTCAAGCGACTCTTGAGTATAGTCAAAGCATTGGTGTGGCACAACTATAATTGTAACTTGCGGATGTAACATAGACTTTTAAATCAATCAATATCAAACAATTTACTTATTAAATCAACGATATCCTCTATTTATAGAAAAAAGTATAAACTTTAGATGCTTACTTAGATAAAAATGCGATGATTTAAATTTGAAACAATTACAATGGCTACGTAATAACACCATAAAAGCCACAATGTTCTGAAATGATACGACAGTAATCTATATTTACATCAAAGTTTTTTGATGAAAAGTTCACCTTCAGGACTTTAAAATCCAGTATTTTCTTAAATTATCAATATTTTATTAATACTCAGTATTAACGTAATAGTTCTCAGTTCAATTAAATGTTTTTCAAAATCTAGGATGCTTTCTTCGAGATTTCACGCTTACAACTCTCAAAGTAGAGACTTAATCTGAAAAATAAAAATTAGGGATAATCTACGATAGATTACCCCTAACTTATAATAGATATTGTTTCATTCACATGATAAATAATACTAAAGCTTTTTTAAGCTGCAATACTAGAGCCGACACCTTTAATATTAAGATAATGCAGATGAATTAGGTCAAGACGATGCATTCTATGACATCTGCCATATACTTTAATTTCTGATTATGCTAATATCTTATGCTCGGCTAATCAGAATTAGACCGTATACTTTAACAGAAGAGACTAGGTAAACACCATCAATTTTGGTTCTAAGGTTTTAACTCACAACCTGTGATAAAAGAAATTTCTGAAAACAGATAAAAATTATTACAAAGAAGCGAGTTTTCTTGACCAATATTCTTCAACCATAGCGAAATTCCAGGTTGCGATTAACCCCAACTTCCACCACCAGAGCGTCTGTTACCTCGGTCTTCACGAGGTCTTGCTTTATTGACCTTCATTACGCGACCCATCCATTCAGCTCCATCAAGAGCTTCGATAGCTGAACCTTCTGCGTCTTCTGATTCCATTTCTACAAAACCGAAACCTCTAGACCTGCCAGTCTCCCTATCAGTAGGTAACTGAACGCGCTTCACACTACCGTACTCAGCAAATACTTTGCCAAGGTCTTCCTGAGTAACATCGTATGATAAATTTCCAACGTATATTGACATGAGACTCTCCAGAATCCAACCGTGCAGAGGGGACATCCGGAAAGCTGATTGCGACTTTTACTTAATAACAAGAACACAATTACCGAACGTACTTCTCCTGGATTATCCTACCACAACTTTTTTGCGGTTATTGGCTTATTTGAATCTACTAAGAATGTGAAATCTTTTTCCTTTATTACGTAGAAAAATATTAAGTATAAAATTTTGCTATCAATCTGATAATTAAATACAATCGTTTTTTTGCTTTCACCTTGCTTAATTTAAGAAATGGTTAAAATAAAATTCATAAAAGTTGAAATTCACACTATTGCTTAATTTGAGTTTTTCTTACTATTTACTACTTTGATAATTTTCAAGTATATTTTCCTTGCTTCTTATAAATTTTTTTATTATGACTGAAATCCGATTAATAAACAGCCAACTGATAAAAATACTAAGCCACAAATACGATTAAAATTGGTCGTTAGTCAGCAACATAGCGCCATCCTTCAGGCTCGTATTCGCGCTGAATTCTTACTATCCAGTTACCTTGAGATATGCGAACAGAATCATGTTCCTCATGAGATAAAACTGCTTTGGGCGAAAAAATACTTAAGTACAGTTGCGAGTCATCTGTATACAATTGTGCTTCACCTTGGGAAATACGATGTTTGTGTCCAGTTACTTCTCCTTCGGCTAAGGTAAGGTGACTGAGCTTTTCACCTTCTACTTGCTGAACAGGAATTAAAATAACATCACCTTGACGAATAGGTTTCATGATTTTGCTGGTCATCGTAGTTTAATAATCAGTTTGGAATACGGTACTTATTTAAATTTTATTTTGGCACAATGCTAGATACTGGCAACAAAATAGCAAAATATGGAAAATGATAAAAATGATAAAACCGTCGGGTGAAAACCCTTTATTATTCTTAGCTAGTAAGCCTAGCGGCTGGTATCACCACCATTGGTTCTCATTATTAAAAACAGGAATAAATAAAAATGGTAGTCGCCAATTACGTCCAATATAAGTTAAAGATTGAAGTAACTGCCTTTGTTGATAACCCGATTTAAACTATCTTACATTTGAGGGGCACAACAATTGCCTTTTAACAATCATTCGGGGTCTCAAACCCTTTTATTATCGGGTTTTTGATAAAGCAAGGCATCGTATATAAAAGTAACTGCCTTGTGAGTGCAGTAGTTTAATTCACATTAATATTCAATTGTCTCACTTTGACTGTTTAGCCTAACAGCAATATTTTTTCTTGAAATTTCCATGTCAACTCTCGTAATTGTCGAATCTCCGACCAAAGCTAAAACTATTCGTAACTACCTACCATCAGATTATCGAGTAGAAGCTTCGATGGGTCATGTACGTGACTTACCACAGTCCGCTAGTGAAATTCCTGCTGCTGTCAAGAAAGAAGAATGGGCGAAGTTAGGAGTAAATGTAGAATCAAATTTTGAACCTTTATATGTAGTTCCCAAAACTAAAAAGCAAGTTGTCACTCAGCTAAAACAAGCGCTGAAGGAAGCAACTGAACTGATTTTGGCGACTGACGAAGACCGTGAAGGAGAGAGCATCAGTTGGCATTTATTCCAATTACTAAAGCCCAAAGTTCCGACCAAGCGGATGGTATTTCATGAAATTACCTCTGAAGCGATTAAAAAAGCGCTGAAAAATACCCGCACCGTAGACGAGCAATTAGTTCGCGCTCAAGAAACCCGACGAATTTTAGACCGACTAGTTGGTTATACTCTCTCACCTTTGCTGTGGAAGAAGATTGCTTGGGGTTTGTCTGCTGGAAGAGTACAGTCTGTAGCTGTACGAGTATTGGTACAGCGGGAGCGGGAGCGTCGAGCTTTTAATCAAGGCTCCTATTGGGATTTGAAAGCGGTTTTGAGTCCCGCATCTGCTAAAGGAAATAAAGACCAATCATTTAATTCCATATTGGTGAATCTGGGAGGAACAAAAATAGCTACTGGTAGCGATTTTGACTCTACAACCGGACAAATTACCGCCGGTCGTAAAGTTGTTTTACTTAATGAAGAGGAAGCTGAAGCTCTAAAAACCCGCATAGCTGATAAAACTTGGAAGGTTGCTAATCTTGAAGAACGTCCGGTGACTCGTAAACCAGCACCTCCGTTCACTACTTCAACTCTCCAGCAGGAGTCCAACCGCAAATTGCGTCTTTCTGCAAGGGATACGATGCGAGTCGCTCAAAATCTTTACGAGCAAGGGTATATTACCTACATGCGTACTGACTCCGTGCATTTGTCGGAGCAAGCGGTCACTGCTGCTAGGGAGTGCGTACAAACGCTTTACGGTAAGGAATTCCTTTCCCCCCAACCCCGCAAATACGCCACAAAATCGAAGAGCGCTCAAGAAGCACACGAAGCAATTCGTCCTGCTGGTAGTAGTTTCCGTACCCCGCAAGAAACCGGTTTGAGCGGTAGGGAAATGCAATTGTACGATTTGATCTGGAAGCGTACTGTTGCTTGTCAAATGGCTGATGCGAAACAAACTCAAATCACCATGCACTTACAGGTTGAGGATGCGGGTTTTCGCTCTTCGGGTAAGAGAATTGATTTTCCCGGATTTTTACGCGCTTATGTTGAAGGTTCTGACGACCCGGAAGCAGCGCTAGAAGATAAGGAAGTAATTTTACCCAACCTTAAAGTTGGCGATAATCCCAACTGTAAAAAACTCGAAACAGTAAGTCACGAAACCCAACCTCCAGCGAGATACACCGAAGCTAGCTTAGTAAAAACCTTGGAAAGTGAAGGAATTGGTCGTCCCAGTACTTATGCGAGCATTATCGGTACAATTATCGATAAAGGTTACGCTCAATTAAATAATAATGCCCTGGTTCCGACATTTACAGCTTTTGCCGTTACCAATTTGCTGGAAACGCACTTTTCGGAAATCGTAGACCCCAGCTTTACCTCCAAAATGGAGCAAACCCTTGATGATATCTCGACTGGGGAAGCTGAATGGCTACCTTACCTGAAAAAATTCTATTTAGGGGAACAAGGTCTGGATACCTTAGTTAAGGAACGAGAAAGCCAAATTGATATCAATGCATCTAGAACGGTGGATTTGAATATCCCAGATGTCAAAATCCGGATTGGTAAATTTGGTGCTTATTTAGAAGCAGCAAACGGCGATGATGTAGTTACAGCTTCGATTCCTAGAGATTTAACCCCAGCCGACCTCGACCCAGAAAAGGTCGAAAAAATACTCAAGCAAAAAACTGAGGGTCCCGACCAAGTTGGTATTCATCCAGAAACCGCACAGCCCATTTTCATGCTGATTGGTCCTTATGGTCCCTACGTACAGCTAGGAGAAAAATCTGAGGAAAATCCGAAACCAAAACAAGCTTCACTACCTAAAAAAGTAAATCCAGAAGACGTAACGGTAGAAATGGCTGTTGGTTTGCTAGCACTTCCGAGAAAATTAGGGGAACACCCCGAAACTGGTGCTAGCATCCAAGCCAATCTGGGACGCTTCGGACCTTATGTGGTTCATAATGCTAAAGATGGTAAAGATTACCGTTCTTTGAAAGCAGGTGATGATGTGCTTACTGTCACCTTTGAAAGAGCCTTAGAATTACTGTCCGAACCCAAGAAAGGACGGGGTAGCAGAAGTAAAACTAAAAAAGCATTGCGAGAATTAGGTTCTCATCCAGACACTGAAGAACCAGTGAATATCTACGAAGGACCTTATGGAAATTATATTAAGCATGGTAAAACCAACGTTGGGATTCCAGAAGGTGAAACTGTAGAAAGCATCACTCTAGAGAAAGCACTGGAATTACTAGCTAGCAAAGCACCAAAAGGTAAATCAACTCGCAAAACAACTAAGTCTAAGACTTCGAGTGCGAAGAAGTCCTCAAGTACTAAATCTTCTGGTACCAAATCTTCTGGTAGTAAATCTAAGAAGAAAACTGAAAAAGTTGACTGAGGTTGATTTGAACACGATATTAATAGTCCGGATGTTTATATTATTCCTTCCGGACTATTGGTTTTTAACTACTGGCCGATTATCAAGATTCCAAAATACTTCTTAAGAAGTTCGATACCCACCTACCCGTGACGAATGTGATAACCTAAAATAATAAAGGGAGAAATCACAGTTATCGGTAATGACTTGCTCCCCAGACAAGGGGAGTTGGGATTAACCCATTTATCAACCAGCGGTGCTGTTTTTACTTTATTTTCTCCGTAGTCGTTAGTTGACTTTGAGTTAGTATCTCAGGAGCGTTCAGTTAAATGGATTATATCGAAAAGGTGCTCGAAAAGCTTAAGGAATTAGCACGCGAGCTGATTGACGCTCTTTTAGGGCCAGAAGCTGAGCCAGAAGCGGAATTAATTCCAATTCCTGTAGATGGACGTTCTCGTCGTGGTAGATAACTTGAGTGCTAAAGAAGCAAACAAATCTTCTTTAAGCATTCTGGTGCTGCACGGGCCGAATCTAAACTTACTGGGACAACGAGAACCAGAAATTTACGGTTCGCTTACTTTGGATGACATTAATCGTCTATTAGTAGAAGAAGGACGGTTATTGTCAGCTGATATATTTACCGTGCAGTCTAATCATGAAGGGACTTTGGTCGATGCAGTTCATGATGCATTTCTTAAGCACCAAGGAATTATTATTAACGCTGGAGCCTATACCCATACGAGTGTAGCATTGCGAGATGCCATTGCTGGTGTCAATCTGCCGACGGTAGAAGTCCATTTGAGTAATATATATCGCAGGGAAGAGTTTAGGCATCATTCATATATCGCACCCGTAGCAATCGGTCAAATTAGCGGCTTTGGCGCGAAAAGCTATCTTTTAGGATTGCAAGCTTTACTCTATCACCTCAGAAAATCTTAAATCATCAATAATTTAGAAGAAAATATCGTACTTGTGACCGGGAGTGAGGTCGGGAGCAATGATATGAATTAATTGATAATAATGATTAGTTATTTAGATGATTTAATGATTATAAATGTAATTTCTTGCTTTTTCGCTATTTACTCTTCTGAAGACAATTTATATTAACGCTGATAATAGTGTAGTAATATTAGTCTTTGCAAACACTTTTCTTGTATAGCTTCTACCTCTGTGGATAGACTTTAGTGAATAATAATTAATATTATCCAGAATTATTGTTTGTAGAAATGGTAGTTATAGCATTATGAGATATTTAAATAGCTTTTTATCAGCGTTTTATAAACTGTATGCGCTATTCACTTACAAGCAGAATTAAAGGTGCTTTGATAGGAGCTTTGCTCGGACAAAGTTTAACCACCACAAAAGAAGAACCATTATATTGTAAAGCAGCGGTGCAAGGTCTTTACAGCTTGTTGTCACAAGGTGGATTTAATTTAGAGGAATATAATCAACAATTTCAACAACAAGACTGGGATTTAGACATAGCAGATGACTTAATGTTATTAAATTCGATTTTGGCAACTTTACCCATAGCGTTATTTTTCCATGAAAATCATCTCAAGCTCCGAGAAAACCTGCTCTTAATTATTAAAGATTTAAATCACCCTTTAATTAGAGATGGAGTATTAAGCGTATGCTATCTAATCGCTCAATCCTTAAATGAAAAAATTAATCAAAATACATTGATTTCAGAAATTACTTATTTTATTGGCGAAACCAAGACCGAACTACCAGAAAAACTACGACAAGTCAATAATCTAATAGCTGAAAATGCAGGATATTTTGAATTACAAAATTGCTTGGATAAAGAAAATAGTATAAGTAATATCATTGCTACAGCTTTTTATTGCTTTGTAAGCACTAAAGAAGATTTTCGGCTTACCTGTTCGCGAGCCATTAAAAATCAGCGTAATCCAAGGGTTTGTGGTGCAATTGCAGGTGCAATTTCTGGGTCTTACAACAGCATGGCTGGTATACCCACAACTTGGCACTTAGGTTTAGATGAGGCAAAATTAGCACAATGGGGAATAACTAGCTTTTCCCAAGTGGTAAAATTAGCTGATGCACTTGTGGCTATATGGTCGGGTGCATATCATGTATTACCACAACCAATAGAGGTACAGGAGGTAAAGCCAGATTCACTTTCCCCGTCGGAGGCAATTGCAGCCCCATATATCATCCGTTTACGTTAGCTATATTTATAGTTAAATTAATTTTTGCACTAATTGTTGAACTTTTTGCCCACCCCCTGCATGTTTACATAATTAAGATAGTAAGATAGTTAATTTTTTTTGACCAAAAAACTATACTTAGTACGGAGTAAACCCAGGATTTACATTAAATGGTAACTATGATGGCAGCTTTGAAGCTTGAAACTTCTGTTGAGAATTGTCTGATATTGAACCATTCTTATAGACAACTGTGGTCATAGGTAATGAAAACGCAGCCATTTTTTAAGTCCTTGACTCAAATCAAAGCTATCTGGGGACGAAGATACAAAGCACTACGTCGCTTATATGTATCTAAAACAAGTGATAAAAATCGGTATCAAAAATCCTTCCGCTCCGGTTCAATGCTAAAGTCCGCTAAAGGTAAATGTGGTATTTACGCAGTTTGCTGGGGCTGGATTCCTCAGCACTCTTCTGTTGTGTTTGCGATTGCTTTGATTACCATTACAGGAGTGATGGGGCATAAATTATACAGCCAACCGCAGTTGCAAGAAGGAGCTACAGCCCGCGAGACGATTGTCGCTCCTTATACAGCCACAGTAGAAGACAAGCAGAAAACAGAATTGCTTCGCAAAGCTGCTAGAGAGGATTCTCGACAATGGTGGATGGTAGATACGCGAGTTAACGAAGCAGTTGAGCAAAATTTAAGACAATTACTTCAACAAGGAAATGAAATTCGCAAAACAGCCGGTAATTTTCCCTTTTTTGATACCGAAGTACTAAATATTTCGACGCAAATTTATTTACGTTCCGCTTCCGAAGAAGAATGGAAGCAATTAAAGGTTGCTTTGCAATCAGGTAATCAAAATGTTGCTAGGGGTCAAAAGCCAAAGTCTTTAGATGTAGCGAATACAGCCGATAGCGCTCTTCAAGATACTCAAGCAATTGATGCAATTACTCAAGACCCTAATTTTAAGCAATCGTTAAATCAATTACAGCTATATCGTGCTGAAACTTCACTCACAAATTTGCGATCGCTAATCAAAACAATAGAGTCAAGACGAAAACTCTATGCTCAAGCTCAAGAAAAGCTCGCAGAAATTAGCAACATAAAGCCTGCTGCAATAGTATACAACGATAGCAGCGTAATTGATTTCAGCGATGAATCATGGTCAAAAATTCAAATGGGTATATTGCAAAGTGCCCAATTAATCTTGGCTCAAGGGATTCATCCAGGATTACCTTCTGAGAATTTAGAGTACGTAATTAATCTGCATCTACAGAAATCAGAATCATTAGTACCCAAAGACAGCAAATTTTGGGCAACCAAATTACTAGTAAGTATTTTACAGCCGAATCTAAAGAAAGACGAACAACAAACAGAACTACAAGCTTCAGAAGCAGCAGCCAAGATATCACCAGTAATGGTAAAGGTTAAGAAAAAGCAATTAATCGTCAAAAAAGGACAGGAAATTACACCATGGAATTTAGCGGTGTTAGAACATTATCGCTTAATTCGTCGGGAAGTTAATTGGCTGGGTCTAAGCTACTTAGGAAGTGCTGTCGCAGCGGCTATTGGTATTTATGCTTTAGTCGAAAAGCGGTTAAAAATTAAATTGCGTCAAAGTGACAGATTGTTAGTATTATTACTGACCTTATCTTGTCCGTCATTGCTAGTATTTGGCATACCTTTTACAACTTGGAGCGCAGTAGGCTTACTTTTAGGTAGTTTCTACGGTTCTACTTTAGGTATCACAGTTATTGGATTGCTGACCGTATTAATGTTACCTATGGGGCTAGAAGTAGGGAAGACAGCAATTATAGCCGGTGCAGCAGGAGGTGTCCTCGGTAGCTGCATGGCTCAAAGACTGCGCTCTCGCGAAGAACTAGCAGTATTAGGATTCGGAATTTCTCTAACGGAAGGCGGTGTTTATTTATTATTAAAAGTATTATTAGGTACGGCATTTACGCCGACCTCTTATCTTGTGTTTCAAGAAGCGGGATTATTAGCGTTATCCGGTTTGGGTTGGAGTATCATCGCTTTGGGAATAAGTCCTTATCTAGAAAAGCTTTTTGATTTAGTAACTCCCATCAGATTGGCAGAACTAGCTTCTCCGAATCGTCCTCTACTCAAACGACTTGCAACCGAAGCTCCAGGAACATTTCAACACACATTATTTGTAGCTACCCTTGCCGAAGCTGCTGCAAAAGAGCTTAAATGCAATGTTGAATTAGTTAGAGCAGGGACATTATACCATGATGTAGGTAAAATGCACGACCCAATGGGATTTATTGAAAATCAAATGGGAGGACCAAATAAGCATGAGACAGAAATCAACGACCCTTGGATCAGCGCCGATATTATCAAAAAGCATGTAAGCGCTGGTTTGATGATGGCAAGGAAACATAGTTTACCAACAGCGATACAGGCATTTATTCCAGAGCATCAAGGGACAATGCAAATTGCTTACTTCTATCATCAAGCCCAACAATTAGCTAAAGAAGACCCAAACTTAGAGATAAAAGACGAAGACTTTCGTTACGACGGTCCGACTCCGCAATCACGAGAAACTGCGATTGTGATGTTAGCTGATTCTTGTGAAGCAGCACTGCGTTCTCTAAGAGATGCCACACCAGAGAAAGCCTTGAATATGGTTAACAATATTTTACGGGCAAGGTGGAAAGATGATCAACTCTTAGATTCCGGCTTAACACGTCAAGAAATGTCAAAAATTGCCGAAATCTTCGTCACAGTCTGGCAGCAATTCCATCACAAGCGAATTGCTTATCCAAAGCTACAAGTCAAGAAATAAAGAATAGGGGATTAGGCATTGAGCATAGGAAGATTGATAAGATGTAAGGTGTGTTGTCGTGGAGCGCAACGCACTATCGATTTATAAACTACGTTGAGAATACTATTGTCGCAAGCAAATATTAAATGCCATCTTGGAATAACAAAAATATTCTAGGGTGCTTTTTATATGAGCGAAAATAATCAAAACCCCCGCGAATACGATGCGGTACTAGGTGGTAATTCTCCACCACCTGTGAATGGTGTTGTTTTAGGTGGAGTTGAAGGATTAAAAAGACGTTTGGAAACTGGAAATATACAGCAGCGAGTTGATTGTTTAGCTGATGCTGCTAAATATGGTGATGCTGGGGTTGATTTATTAATTAATGCTTTGGAAGATTCAGAAATACAGGTTAGAGCTAAAGCTTTTGAGATTTTAAAAGATAATAATTCAGAAAAAGTACAAGAGATAGTTGAGAAAGGAATTCCTTTGAGAAAAGGAGATAAGTTATATTGCGTTTATGCTTCGGATATTGATTATAATGATGAATTTTATAATATACTTGATTCTTTTGAAAAAGCAGAAAATAGTTGTTATGCAGGAGAGTGCGAGTTAATACATCAAATTTCTTGTTACGTTTACAAAAATCAAGCTAAAGCAATTGCAAAAAGTTTACATCAAACAATTTTGAGTTGTACAAAACTTAGCGAGTTTTGTAGAAGATATAATCTTCAAATAAACGAACATGAGATGAATCATTTAAAGACACTTTTTGATTATACTGACGAATATATGTACGAGTTAAACTATCATAATGGATTAGCTACTATTTCAGGTTTAAATGATTTTTGTATTTTTAATGATATACCTTTAGAATCAAGAGTTGGTCAAGAACAGAGTTGGGATTTCAAAGACAGAATTTTAAAACATCTCAAA
>CAKZYM010001099.1 GCA_937884685.1 uncultured Calothrix sp. | reverse complement strand
TTCTACTTCTACAAAATCTACTTCTTCTACTTCTTATTAATCAAAAACTAAAAAGCTCAGCTTCTTATTATTACTAGTATATAAGCAGTAGAATATATTACATCTATCCGCAACATATATACTTTGATACAATTCCTTTAAAATATAGCTGATTAAATTCTTTACTACTTAGTATCTGAAAATTATGAGCGATGTATATAATAGACTCGCCCCTTTTATCCAGGAATACATTTACAATAATAACTGGACGGAATTAAGACCAGTACAAGCTGCTGCTTGTAAAGTTATATTTGACACGGATGCTCATTTATTAGTAGCCGCAGGTACAGCTTCAGGAAAAACGGAAGCAGCTTTCTTACCAGTATTGACTCACTTATACGAAAAACCTTCTAGCACTATAGGTGCAATTTATATAGGTCCGATAAAAGCTTTAATTAACGACCAATTTGAACGTTTGAATGACTTATTAAGAGAAGCGGATATTCCGGTTTATCATTGGCACGGGGATGTTCCTCAAACGAGAAAAAAGCAGCTGTTAAAAAAGCCATCAGGAATTCTGCAAATTACACCAGAGTCTTTAGAAAGTTTATTAATTAATAAGCATGAGAACTTAATAAATCTTTTCGGTGATGTACGTTTTGTAGTCATCGACGAAATTCATGCTTTTATGGGAACTGAAAGAGGTTGTCAAATTCTTTGTCAATTAGAAAGGTTAGCAAAATTAACCAAAAATCAACATCGTAGAATTGGTTTATCAGCAACTTTAGGAGATTATTCTCTTGCAGAAGATTGGTTAAGTTCCGGTACAGACAAATCAGTCATTACACCAAAAATTGAAGCAGCAAAGCGACAAATTAAATTAGCTTTAGAACACTTTTATATTCCTGAGCAAGCTGATAACTCAGAAATCACAGACTGTGACAAATATATTTTTAATTTGAGTAAATCGCGTAAATGTCTTATATTCGCTAACAATAAATCTCAAACAGAATCGGTAATAGCATCTTTACGTCAAATAGCTGAAAGTGAAAGACAACCGGATATTTATCACGTTCATCATGGCAGTATATCAGCCTCTCTACGACAAATAGCTGAAAATGCTATGAGAGAACCCAATCAACCTGCGGTCACTGCTGCAACTTTAACTTTAGAAGTAGGAGTAGATATTGGCTATTTACAGCGAGTCATTCAGTTAGAATCACCTGCTTCTGTCGCAAGTTTTTTACAGCGTTTAGGGAGAACCGGGAGAAGGGGTGAACCTGCGGACATGCGTTTTGTTTGTCCCGAAAAACAAGTCCCTTTAGAAGCTCCACTTCCCAAACAAATTCCCTGGCAACTTTTACAGTCAATAGCTACAATTCAACTTTATTTAGAAGATAAATGGATTGAGCCAATTCAACCAATCAAATATCCTTTGAGTCTGCTTTATCATCAGACAATGAGTATTTTAGCAGCAACCAAAGAAATTCCACCTGCCGTGCTTGCTAAAAAAGTTTTTAATCTATCATCTTTTCAATATATCTCGGAAGAAGATTATAAATTACTGTTACGTTATTTAGTCAGTATCGACCACATTAATAAAACCGAGGAGGGAAAACTAATCCTGGGTTTAGCAGGTGAAAAAATAGTCAAAAGATTTCAATTTTACGCCGTATTTCCCGAAACAGTTGAGTTTACCGTTAAACAAGATTCAACAGATATCGGTACAATTGTCATAGTACCAAAAGTTGGCAGTCAATTCGGATTAGCTGGAAAAACCTGGGAAGTTTTAGACGTAGATTTTGCTAAAAAAACCATATTTGTTAAACAAGTAGAAGGTAAAGCAGGTATATTTTGGCGCGGTGGTACCGGTACAATTCATAGCAAAATATTAGAGCGCATGCGTCGCGTTTTATTAGAAGATAAAGAATATGCTTACTTACAAACAAATGCCAAAAAAAGATTGCAAGAAGCGCGTCAATTAGCTTTAAATTTTGAATTGGATAAACGCAATATAGTTAAATTACAAAAAGGAAAATGCTGTATTTTTCCTTGGATGGGAACAGTGGCTTACAACACTTTACAGAGAATGTTAAATAACTTTTGTCGAGAGTCGCTAGAAATCAAATCTCTCGGTGGAGTAAATCCTTATTTTATGATGTTGAAATTAGGAAAAGGTAAATTTGAACAGTTAGAAACCGAAATTTTATCCTTATGCGAACAGCGTATAGTAAACGAGCATTTAGTTGCAGACGCAGAAGCACCAGAAATACAGAAATACGATAAATATATTCCCCATCCGCTATTAACAAAAGCCTTCGCAAGCGATTATTTAAACGTAGAAGAAGTCAGACACCAAATTTCGCTTTGGTGAAGAGATATTATTAAAGTAGCGAGTAAAAAGTCGCAAATAGTGAGTTTGAATACTAACAAGTGATAACAGCGTCCCAAATATATTTCACTTGCTACTTACTACTCTCTACTTGCTACTTAACTCCTAACTCCTAACTCCTAACTCTCTATTTTCCATGTACGATTACATAATTGTTGGTGCTGGTTCTGCTGGTTGCGTATTAGCGAATCGTCTCACAGAAAATTCTCAAATCAAAGTCTTACTTTTAGAAGCTGGAAATCCAGATAAATCGCCAAAAATTCATATTCCTGCGGGTTATCCGGATTTATTCAAAACCAAATACGATTGGCAATATTATACAGAAAAGCAACTTAATCTAAATAACCGTCAACTTTATTTTCCCCGTGGAAAAGTGCTGGGTGGAAGTAGTTCGATTAATGCCATGATTTATATTCGAGGTAATTATAAGAATTACGATGAATGGCATAATTTAGGCAATCAAGGATGGAGTAGTAAAGAAGTCCTCGGTTATTTTAAAAAAGCCGAAAATCAATCTAGAGGTGCAAGCGAATATCACGGAATAGGAGGAATTCTTGATGTTACTGACGCACCCTATCATAATCCTCTTACAAATGCTTTTGTGAAAGCAGCAACAGAATATGGATTAATTTACAATCATGATTTTAATGCAATAGAACAGAAAGGAATAGGTTTTTATCAAGTCAATCAAAAAAATCAGCAACGTCACAGTGCTGCTACCGCTTATTTAAAGCCGATATTATCTAGAAAAAATTTAACAGTAAAAACTAATTCTCAGGTTACACGTATATTATTCTCAGGGAAAAGAGTTATTGGTTTAATTTATAGGGATATACGTAAAAACAAAAACCTAGAATATCAAATAAAAATCAATAAAGAACTTATCCTCAGTGCTGGAACAATCAACACTCCTCAATTATTAATGCTTTCTGGAATCGGTGATTACCAGCATTTAAAATCATTAAATATTCCGGTATTAAAAGATTTATCTGGTGTCGGACAAAATTTACAAGACCATTTAGTTGTATCAGTTGTTTATAAATCCACAAAACCCATTACCTTAGCTAACCTCAAAACACCATCTAATCTACTCAAATATCTATTCTTAAAAAAAGGTGCTTTAACTTCAAATATATCTGAAGCAGGAGGATTTTTAAAGACCGCGAAAAATCTAGATAAAGTTAACCTGCAATTACATTTTGTTCCAGGATGTTTAATAAATCACGGCTTTACTAAACGTAACCTACATGGATTTACTTTATGTCCAACTCTTTTATATCCTCAAAGTAAAGGTCAAATTACTCTACGCTCAAAAAATCCTTTTGAACCACCAATTATTCAACCTAATTATTTGGAAAATCAGCAGGATTTAGAAACTTTATTAGCAGGTGTAAAAATCAGTCGTCAAATTCTACAACAACAAGCATTAGAAGAATTTAGAGATGAAGAAATTCTTCCCGGTTCCCAATTACAATCAAACGAGGATATTAGTAATTTTATTCGCGGTACCGCAGAAAGTTTATATCATCCAGTTGGGACTTGTAAAATGGGTAATGACCCAATGTCAGTAGTTAATTCAAAATTACAAGTTCATGGAATAGAAGGGTTAAGAGTTGTTGATGCTTCAATAATGCCTAATATTATCGGTGGTAATACAAATGCTCCCACAATTATGATTGCTGAAAAAGCTGCCGACATGATTAAATCAATTAGCAATTAGCAATTTATAAAATTACAATATAATACAGGTTCAAAAGCTCAAATTATTCCCTGCTGCTCATTCCTTTTTTATGATTTTTCTATCATCTCTTTGTACGAATGAGCCTAAATTTATTATCTAATAATTTATTACTTAATAAAACTATAACTAAAAATTAACCTTTTCTGGCAAATAAATCTGTATTATAACTTCTAAAACAGGCAAAGTTTTTTAGCTAAAGACATGTTTAATAAACATTAGCTATCGCAAAATGGTTGATTTTCCAGTTTTAATTTAAACTAGTTAGTGAAAATGTAATTGTCATAAAAATTCACCAGTTAATACAAGTAACTAGTTCTTTAATATACTACTGATAAAGATTGAGTTTGATACGCTAGGAGTATTGATATGATAGGCTTTATATACTTATGCACTGGTTATTAACCGGACCATTGACTGTAGAAAAAATGACAGTTCGGATTCCAGATTTGCCAGCATCGTTAAAAGGTATCCGCATAGTGCAAATGACAGATTTTCACTATGACGGCTTACGTTTATCCGATAAAATTTTAGAAAAAGCTATAATTGCTTGCAACGAAGCTGAACCGGACATAGTTGTTTTAACAGGGGATTATGTAACTGATGACCCAAGTCCAATCAACAAATTAGTCCTTCAACTCAAGAATTTACAAAGTCGCTGCGGTACCTATGCAGTACTTGGTAATCATGACATACATTATGCTCATTCAAAAGTTGAAATTACATCTGCTTTTAATAGAGTTGGAATTAAGGTACTTGAGAACAACATAGCTTATCCATTTGGTAAAGAATTACCATTAGTAGGACTTGGTGAATACTGGTCTCCTAATTTTCATCCAGAGTTAGTGATGAACCAATTAAATCCAGCAAAACCGCGCATAGTTTTGTCCCATAATCCCGATACCGCTGATATATTGCGACAGTGGAGAGTAGATTTACAATTATCAGGTCATACTCATGGTGGTCATATTGTAATCCCCGGTATTGGTCCAGTAATAGCTGCTTATAGCAATATTGTCCATAGGGTACCAAGGAAACTGCGTCGTAAAATGCCATTTGTAAAAACGGAATTTTTCAAAGTAGTAAGAAACTGGCAATGGGCTAAGGGTTTTCTTTTAGTAGGTAGTAACCAGCTTTACATTAACCGTGGTCTAGGTACTTATCTCCCAGGAAGGCTTTTTTGTAATCCAGAAGTAACAGTTATTA
>CAKZYM010001098.1 GCA_937884685.1 uncultured Calothrix sp. | reverse complement strand
TTTTTCATAGAAAATTACATAAAGTTAAACTAGATAATAGTTATAAATTTTATATCTTAATAATAACTGCTCACTGTTCACTGCTCACTGTTCACTGTTCACTGCTCACTGTTCACTGTTCACTGTTCAATACTCACTGTTCACTGTTCACTGCTCACTGCTCACTGATAACTGATAACTGATAACTGTTCACCGTTCCAATGAGTTGAAAAGAGAAATTTTCAAATTAATATACTTACTTAGCTGCTGCATAATTATATTTTGTATATTGTCTAAAGTCGTATTTTCGTTTCTAGGAATATTCCAATATAAAATTGCAATCGCTTCTTGAATAGAAGTTTCTAATTTTATTAATTCAGCTGTACTTAATTTCAACGTATTTTCATCATTAGAATCTTCATTATTATCACCTATATATATATTGGGTTGAGAAAAAATCTTCCCATTTGGCATTTTTGCATCGTACAGAATGGTATTTCTTAATCTCACATTAGAAATAATCGCTTGATGCAAATTTGCACGACTTAAATCAGCATTAGTTAAATCCGTTCGTATCAATTTAGCTTTTATCAAAGAAGCACTTTTTAAGTTTGCATCCGTTAACTTCACTCCCGTTAAATTAGCTCCAGATAATTTAGCTCCACTCAAACAAGCACCTGTTAAATCAGCTTCACTTAAATCAGCATTGATGACTGTAGCACCTCTCAAATTCGCTCCTCTCAAATTCGCTCCTTCCAGATTTGCTTCTCTTAAGTCAGCTTCCCCCAAATCAACTTCACTCAAATTCGCTCTCGCAAATCTAACCTTACAGAGTCTAGCGTTAAACAAATCGGCTTTTATCAAATTAGTGTCAGTCAAAATTCCTGCTTCTAAATTAGTATGGCAAAGCTTTGCACCTGCTAAAGATAAAGAAGCTAACTCAACTCCACTAAAGTCTCTCAAGCCATCTGCATATTTTTCTAGTAATTCTTCTACTGTCATTTTAATAAAATAAACCTAACGGTAAGATAAGAAAATATAAACATTAAGAAAATATTAAATTATTTACAAAATTATAGTCCACAAAAATGCACATTTCGTCATATAAACTGAGTATAAAAACATATATATTAAAGTTTTGCAAAGAAAAACCTATCTATAGATAGTTGACGTTAATAATTAAAATGAATTTTTAGTAAATTAATTTAAATAATATAAATTCGTAATTGACTAGATATAGCTTGTTTAATCCTGATTTTCTTCCCCTCTCTCTTAACAAGGGGATGTCGGTTTCCGTCCCCCAAACTAGCAAACCCGTTCATCGAAGATGTTCCCGGAGGGTAGGGAGGTTCCCTTCGTTGTTAACGGAGCGTCTCCTTCAGGAGATAGCAACTGCGGAAGAGGGGTGTCCGCTAGGACGGGGGTGAGTTTAATTACGTACATCAGATAAAAAGAAACTGCTATATAAAGGTTTTCATGCTTGATAGAATACAGATTTCCCCCTCCTTATCAAGTGATGAAATACAGATTAACCTCACCCCTTCGAGTATCCTTATCAAGGAAAGGGGTTTGTTACTCCCTAAACAAGCAAAAACCTGATTCCGCTAAAAACCAGGTTTGATAATTTAATTAATTTTGTAATCAATTTTTGCGACTTTTCTATAAGAAGAAAAACAGAATTATGAATTATTTATTGACAGGAGTCTTTACTTGACTAGCCATATCTAAAAATGAACTCATATTTGCACCGGGACGACGGCGCATATTATCATTCTTGGGTATTAAATATTTAGGAGCAAAAAGAGTCTCTTTGTTATCTTCAGGCTTATCTGTAGTTACAGCTTCCTTCGCAGCCTTCTTTGATTTCTCTTTCTTCTCTACAGGAACAGCTTTAGCTTCCACACCTTTAGCTGTTTGAACCATCTCGACATCAACTTTTACAACTTGCTCGGATGGAACTTCCTTGACCTTATCATCTTTATCTTTTACCTTAACTGTATCCTTTTGAGTTGCTGCTGGTTTTCTACCATTAGCAGATGCTTCAGCCAGTTTAGAATCAGCCTTTGGCATTGGTTCATCAGGCTCATCCTTTAATTCTAGGAAAAAGTTACCATTTTCTTTCTTCCCAGCAAAAAGTCCAGATATAAATTTCATAATTTCCTCAAATTAATGTTTTGATAAAACTAAACGTGTTGATTTCTTTTGTCTTTATACCCGAATTTTGACCAAATTAATTAATAATTATGTATTTTCGTAAACTAGTCTCAAAAATACCTATTTATCTTATCCCATCTACTTTCCAGGCATTTTAGTAGCTAGGGACGGTTGAAGTAACAACTTTTAATTAACCTTACTACCCAAAAACGCTAAACGTCCTATAATTCAAGCAATTTCAGGCAATTCACACTTCATTTCAATTATTAGATTTTCTTGTAACCTAGAGCAAGACTGTGATAAATGATTTAATAAAAGTTTACAAATTAGTTGTTGGTGGTTATATTTATTTTCGTCTCACTGGTTACTGATAACTGATAACTGCTAACTGTTAGATTAAATGGATTAAAGTAAATTCTATGTATTAAATGAATCAGGTAAATCAACAGCGCAATCCCGTACTGTTAGTTCATGGTATTTGGGATACTGGTAAAGTATTTCGGAGGATGATTCCTTTTCTTAACGAACGGGGTTGGGAAGTTTACGATTTGGATTTGGTTCCTAACGATGGTGCAAAAGGTTTGGATGAATTAGCCGAGCAGATTGCAGATAAAGTTGAGTCTACCTTTGGAGAAGAACAACCTTTTGATTTGCTTGGTTTCAGTATGGGAGGAATCGTAAGTCGTTATTATGTCCAGCGACTGGGTGGAATTAACAGGGTACAAAGATTTATTACACTTTCCGCTCCCAATCACGGTACTTTGACAGGGTATTTTAATCAAGGACTTGGTTGCGTACAAATGCGTCCGAATAGTGCTTTACTCAGAGATTTAAATACTGATGTTGAAATGCTATCGCGAATTAATTTTACTTCGATTTGGACACCTTATGACATGATGATTGTCCCAGCAAGTAGTTCTAAAATGTCCGTAGGAGATAACTTTACGGTACCAGTTTTAGTACATGCTTGGATGTTGAAAGATGAAAAAAGTTTGAGTGCGATCGCAACGGTATTATCCGCTCCAGTAAAGGGAATAGTTATCACGGATTAAATGGATTTCACCCTTCGGGTTCAACACTTGCTACAACGGAGGGAACCTCCGCAACGCAGTGTTTCACTGATTTCACTGATGCTCATAACTCCTAACTCATTACTCATTACTCATTACTCAAACTCTGTCCCCAATCTGTGTAAATTCAGCGTTACCGAAAATTGCTTCGGGGTAGCGGTAATATTTATATTCCATCAAGTTGTGAAATGGGTCTTGGAGGAAAAAGGTACGATGTTCGAGGGGAGTATTTGTAAATCTATTTTTGGCTGATTCTCGAAACGGTAAATTTCGCTGTTGTGCTTTTTCGAGTAAATTTTCCCAATCAGCTTCTTGAGTAAAAACCAAACCGAAATGTCTGGGATAAATTCCACGTTGAGGTACAATCGGTTCTTTGGTTACGTGAGCGACTAATTGATGTCCGTAAAGATTGAGAATTAAAGCATTACGATTTTCTCTACCGGGGGTGCATCCCAAACCATCGACATAATATGCTTTAGTTTGAGCAATATCGGTAACTGGAAATGCGATATGGAAAATAACCTTATTCATGGGGAATTGGGAATTGGGGATTGGGAATATATGCTTTATATTGAAATCGTATAACAACTATCTATTAACAATTAACTAATAACCTTATTATTTGAACATCTTTCTTTTGAAAGAATAGGAATTTCAATCTAAAATCTAAAATCTAAAATCTAAAATCCAAAATTGAAATATGTTTGGAAATCATTTAATTGTCGGAGTTTCGGGTACTGTATTAACTGATGAAGATAAAAGAATATTAAGTACAATCAAACCGGTAGGAGTTTGCTTTTTTGCGAAAAACTTCCGCGATGGTGAACCTTACGAAGTCTGGTTAGAAACTTACAAAAAGCTCAATCAAGAAATACGAGAATATACTGAACGCGAATCGATGTTTATTTCCATCGACCATGAAGGAGGAAGAGTAATTCGTCCACCTTTACCAATTACGCGATTTCCCTATAGTTATGTATGTCGCAAACGAGCTAGAGAAGTAGCTTCAGCGATGGCAATTGAGCTAAAATCCTTGGGAATCAACGTATCTTGGGCACCGGTAGCGGATATTTTTTCCAACCCGAATAATCCCATTATTGGACCGCGTTCCTTCGATACAACACCGGAAACAGCTGCCGAATATGCTCGGGAATTTTTCCTTGGACTCAAAGAATCGGGAATTACAGCTTGTGCCAAACATTTCCCCGGACACGGAGATACCAACACCGATTCACACTTATCATTACCGATACTAAATTTAACCAAAGAAGCGATTCAACAGCGAGAATTAATTCCTTTCAAAACCTTAATTGCAGAAAAAATTCCTTTAATTATGACCGCTCACATACTTTTCCCTGAAATCGGAGGAGATAAACCAGCAACATTTTCTCAACCAATATTAAGCCAGATATTGAGAAAAGAACTTGGTTTTGAGGGAGTAGTGGTATCCGATGACTTAGATATGAAAGCAGTAGCGGATATGTATGACAAAAGCGGTACCGTAGCGAATACCTTAAATGCAGGTTGCGATATATTTTTGATGTGTGGTAATCTTCCATCATCATCTACCGAGCGGATTGAATTTATTGCAGAGGATTTTAAAAAGTCCCTAGAAAACGGTAGCCTTGATGAATCTGTAGTAGCAGCAGCAAACGGGAGAATAGAAAAATTATTGAATCAAACACCGCAATATTCAGTTGAAATGCTTGATAAAGAGATTTTATTAAAGCATGCAGAATTGGCTATTGACTGTAGTTTTGATAATTGAATCTACTAACGGTAAATTTCGTAGCCCTCATCCTCGAAGGATGGGGCTATAAATACAAAAACCACCTGCGTGGGTTTAAAGAAAAGCCAATTTATACTAATACGAAGCAATTTAGCTAAAGTTAATAAGTTTAGTGCTTTTCTCAATTTTAATCTTTTTCCTTACTACTAACTATTCCCCATTCCCAATTCC
>CAKZYM010001097.1 GCA_937884685.1 uncultured Calothrix sp. | reverse complement strand
AATTTTCAAATCGAAGTTAACTCTAATTCTAGTCATTATAGTACCCGCGAACAGGGAATTTTAGAAGTGCTTCCAAATGGAACTGTGGAGTTTAGTTGTACTGAAAAAAAGAAAATTATTCCAGGGAAAGGAAAAAGTAATTCTCAAAAAGCTGATTATGAATTAGTCTTTTGAATGATAGCAATTTACCCCAGCACGTTGATATTATTTCTCCAGAAAAAGACAAGGAAGAGTGTAAGTTAATAATATCTGAAGAAGGTATAGATATTGCTCCTGAAGAAACAAAAATAATGTATTTGTCTGCAGCAGCTAAAAGACATTGGTTTGGTACAAAAAAAATCCGCAATTTTGCTGTTTCTGCTCTTCTGAGCAATCCTGCTTCTGGAGAATTCAGTATGGAAATTTCTCCCAAGCCAAATACTGAAAATTTAGAATTGACGATTTTACCTATAATTCCTTTTTTACTTCAAATTGGTGGAGCAATTTTAATTCCGTTGTTGTTGCTATTAGGGTGGATGTATTCACAAAAACCTGTTTATCATCAAGGTTCCGTAAATTCGGTCAAATTCTTTGGAAGTGGTGCTTTAGTATTCAGTGGTTCGAGCGACCAAACAATTAGAAAGTGGCAAGTTAATAATAATCGAGGAAAGTTATTTCAAAGTACTAAAGTTGCAAAGGAAAACAACCTTAAAAAACCAGTGCGTGTTATTCGTCAAAGTCCGAAAGATAATGATGTAATAGCAGTTGGACTTGAAAATGGAGAGATTAAGCTATGGGATATTTCTTCAAATCAAGATAAAAAAACTGATTTTACATATAATAATTTGAGCCGCGTATTCGACCTTGTTTTTAGTAGGAATGGAAGTTATTTGTACAGCGGTCACGGTAATCGTCTTGTTAAACAATGGAATCTTGAATCTGACAATAAAGAAAATATTGAACTTGATAATCAAGAAAATATTGAATTAAATACCGACAATTCCGCGACTCAACTTAATAATCAAGATGAAAAGGGTAATAAAAATGAAAAAGTAAGTTTTGCTGTTTATGCTTTAGCAATTGATGAAAGTATTGCAAACAATCCTTTAGTTATAATTGCAGGTCGCTATAATAAAATTGCAGTTTGGCAGCCTGAAAAAAACATTAAAAGCGACGAAATTCTGACAAATTACTATTCTCAAAAGATAAAAGATACAAGTCAAACAAGTTTTAAGCCAATTATTGGGCAACAACATTATATAACTAGTCTTACAAATGCAAATAATATTTTAGCAAGTGCTGATAATCAGGGATATATTACCTTATGGGATATAAATAAAATCCGTGAGTGTGTTACTGCGTCTACTGAAAAAGAGAATACAGACCTGAAAGAGAAACAAGACGATTCTAATCAAGAAAAAAATGATAAATCAGTATTTTGTAATGAAGCAATAATTGAACAATGGCGCGATGGTCATGATAAACAACCAGTTCGTTCGGTTGCTTTGACTAATAATGGCTGTTATTTAGCAAGTGCAGGTGATGATGGAAAAGTAAAGCTTTGGTCGCTATCAGAAGGTAAGCGAAATGAAGAAAATGAACAAAAAGGAGAAGTTATTTTTGATGATTCTAATACAAAATTCAACACTGTAGATATTAAAGCATTAACAGACAATAATAAAAAATATATTCTCATAACAAGCGGTGATGATAATTATCAAGTTCGTATCAAACGTATAGAGGGAATAAATAATAATGAAAGTTGTCAGTAGTAACCCAATTTCGATAGAAGAGCGTCCTGGGATTCAAAACCAAACTCGACGCGGTTCAACTTTAACACGTCCTATTTTAATAAGAAATCGTAGCAATCAAAATATAGAAATCGATTTTTGGATTGATGTTACCGATACAAAATCGGAAGCATTATTACGCTGGTGTAATTTCAGCGAACAAAGTCCTCTTAAACTAAATGCTAATGAAGTAAAAGAGGTAATATTAAAGTTTCAAATACCAGCATCTGCCATACCTGATTTATATACTTATGAAATTAGAGTTGAAGCAGGAGGTGAGTACTCTGGTTTAATATCGCGTCGTCCCCAACAGCTTAGGGTTTTAGCTTCAGATAAAGATACAATTTCAAAAAGTAACGAACCTAGATTTAGAATACAGCCAATTTCAAATTCTACTAATCCCTTAGTTTTAGAAGGTGGAAAACAAGTAGAAATAAAAGTAAGTGTTGAAAATCGTTCTCGATGGGTTGACCGTTTTTATCTTTTGCCTGAATTCACACCAGAATTTACTTCCCAATGGTACACTGTAAAATATCCAGAAAGTGAGTTAGATATTCCTGGGTTAGTTAAAGAGACTGATGGATTACAACTCAATCCAGGTTGTGTAGGTGAAATCGATTTAATATTACATCCTCCAAAATATACCCCAGCAGGTAATTATTGTCCTACTATCCGTTTAATATCTAGTAAAAGAGACGAATTAGTACTGCTGAATATTATTTATCTGCATATTCTTCCCGAGCAAAGCTTAGATGTGCGGATGCATCCCCAAGAACAGAAAATACCCCAGGAGCCGGGAAAATTTGAAATTGATTTAATCAACTTGGGGAATATTACACGAAAACTTAAAATTGTAGCTAAAGATGAAGAAGAAATTTTTCGCTATTCCTTGAAACCTGCTGTCATAAAAATTTTACCCGGAGAAACGAAAACAGTCGAATTAGAAGCTACACCAAAAAAATGGTGGCTTCGTCGTTGGAGAGGTAAACCTTTAGCGATTCCCTTCTATATTGAACTTGAAAATACCGATTCAAACACGGAGTTTACCCAATTACCTCAACAACTACCTCAAGGAAAGTTAATTTGGCAATCTCGTGATTGGCGGCTGTTATGGTTATTGATTTTCTTAGGTTTATTGAGTCTTGGTGGAATTGCTTTTGCGATTTGGTGGAACTTTCTTAAAGGAAAAATACCACCACCATCTCCACAAGTTGAGAAATTTGAAGCTATATACAAAGAAGATAAAGAGCAGAATAATCAAAGTAACCAAAATAATCAAGACAATCAAAGTAATCAAGAAAAAAATATTACTCTTGCTTGGGATATATCTGACCTTAAGCAAGTAGAAAAAGTTACTGTTATCCAAATGCAAGATAACAAAGAAACAAATCGAAAAAATTATTTATTTAAAGGTCAAATTCCAAATGAAAATGGATTCACAAATAAATGTAAAAAAATACAAATTCCATCGAAATCTGCAACAAATGAAAATAAGCAAAGTGATAGAAAAAGTAATTTATTGAGTTTTACACAAATTAATAACAAACCATCAACTGAAACTCAATCCTTAGAGGATGTAAGCTGCACAAATATAAATACAACAGCAACAAAACCCGGAAATTATACTTATATAATTGAAGTATTTATACAAAACACCGAACAACCCGTATCATCCCAAATCACCGATACAGTTACAATACCACCCGCAACACCGCTACCATTACCTAAAATTGACAAGTTTGAATCAGTAAAACCCGCTTATCAAGAAAAAAATCCAGATTTACCAGAACCAAAATCTGAAAAAGAAACAGAGAAAAAACGAAATTTATGTTTGAGAGAAAATCAATACTCGCCAATTTGCCTTAATTGGGAAATTAGTAATCCTAATAATGTAGAAAAGTTTGAAATTATTGGTTTAGCCCCCGACGGCTCAATTAATAGTAAGCCTAGAACTTTTGAATTAAAAGATAGACCTCTACCAGATATTCTTAAAAGAGAAGGCTGTAAATTACGACTAGAACAAAAAGGTAAATCGCCAGAAAAACTAGTCTGTAATAATTTTATTGTTAAAGATGCCGAAAAAGCGGGCAATTACACTTTCAAAATGACTGTTACACCCAAAGGAGGTAACGAAGAAAATGCAATTACCAAACAAACACCATTAATTAAAGTTCAACCGATAAATACACCACAAATACTTACTTTCTCACCAGCAAATCCCACTTATCAAGAACCTGGAAGTCCAGTCGATAAAAAAATATCACCAGACTCTCTTCCTGGTTTTCCACCCATCCGCTTAAATTGGCAGATTACTAACCCTAGCAAAATCAAGGAATTGCAAATTATCGGTACTAATAATGGCTCTCTGAGCGAATATCAGCGTTATGCAATGTTTAAGGGTATACCTTATGGATTAGAAAAAAGATGTGAAAAACTCAAATCTAAACCAGTTATTAACTGTTCAATGGTTGAAACCAAAGCTGTTAAACCAGGCTCATATACATTTAAAATCGTAGCGCTACTCAAAGAAGGAGAAAATAATACTGAAATAATTAAAACCACAGAAGCCATAAAAATTCAACCCAAATTTGCCAAACCTTCCGAACCAGCTACACCCATCAAAATTGCATCTTTTAAGGTTAACGGACAAGAAGTTAGTAGCAATCCAAAACAAACTTTTGCGATTAATAAACAACGTACCGATGCTAGTATTGCTCTTTCTTGGCAAGTTGAAAAAGGTGAAGATATCAAAGTTGAATTACTTCCTGCACCGGGAGTAGTCGAGACCCAAGGTTTTATAGAATATCCTCTCAATAGTTCCCCAAGTAACGAAACAATTACATTAAAAGTCACTAATAAAGATGGTGAGCAAAAACTCCAATCGGTAGTAATTCAAACTGTAGAATCAACTCCACCAGCAAGAAATCAATCTTCTTCTACTAGCAATAATGATAGTAATAACAATAATAATTCTGGCGCTAATACACCTGCTGGTTTCCAAAGAAGTATACCGGGTACAGATTCAGCAACACCTTCAAATCCAGAACAATTATCACCCATTGAGTTACCACCAACAGCGGAGTGATGAATGTGACCTCACCCCCAACCCCTCTTTTTATTAAGGCTACGGTATACACAGAAGTAGTTAAAACCCTTACCCGTCTGGGACTGCAAGTCCCAGTCTAATAGCAAAAGTCCTATAAATAGGACTAAATTAATAATTATCATGTTTTCTTTTTTAGATAATTCTTTAGTCGTCTTTAGACGACTTGAGCTATCAGACGGGGGTTTGCAACCCCCGACGGACTTGTGTGTACACGGTATAGCCTTATTAAGGAGAGGGGAGATGAAGCACAGCTTTATCGGGGTGAGGTCAAGCTATACCTCAGTTGCT
>CAKZYM010001096.1 GCA_937884685.1 uncultured Calothrix sp. | reverse complement strand
CCGTTAATGGTGAAAAAAAGTTAGGAGTTAGGAGTTAGGAGTTAAGAATGGTAAGTAGCAAGTGGGGAACAGTTATCAGTGAACAGTTATCAGTGAACAGTGAGCAGGGAGCAGTGAACAGCAAACAGTTAGCAGTGAACAGTGAGCAGGGAACAGTGAGCAGTGATTGAAAAGAAGAAATATATACTTACTACTTGCTACTTGCTACTTACTACTTGCTACTTGCTACTTACTACTTGCAAAACAATAAAAATAACCGCTGCTATTCCTAAAATATCGGTAGCAGCGGCTAATTTAAATTAAATTAAAACTGAAAATTATGTATTTTGCCGACAATATCGGCATCAACAAACTTTCTATTAATCCTCTCTGTTTTCAATACGAGGAGGTTCGCGGAATGCGATGGCAAAAAAGATGGTGCCAATGGCTAATGCCAAAACTAAAATGTATGCAACTGCTTCCATATTATTATACTCCTGCTGAGTCTCAGGCTGCTATTTTCAGTGTACCAAGCTACAAGAAATAATGGTCGCATAAATAAGCTAAATATGAGTTTTAGTTTTACTCCGCGACCATTGTTAACAATTCTTTACTTAGAATTACTCAAAACGCAGTTGAGGTTGTAGATTAAGCGGATTCTCTTGAGGTACGGGTACTCTTGTCACCCACTTTCGCGAAGCGACCCCATTCCACTTGCTCTTCCATGTCAGCGTCAACACCAGCAAATACGTCTCGGTAAATTGTCCGAGAACCATGCCAGATATGACCGAAGAAGAACAATAGCGCAAATACAGCGTGTCCGTATGTAAACCAACCTCTAGGACTGGTACGGAATACACCGTCAGATTCTAATGTTTCGGTATCAAAATCAAACGGTTCGCCCAATTGAGCTTTACGAGCATATTCTTTAACTTTTACGGGGTCAGTAAAGGTTTGACCGTTTAAGTCACCACCGTAGAAGCTAGCTGTTACACCAGTCTGCTCGAAACTGTACTTGGATTCTGCACGACGGAAGGGAATGTCAGCACGGACAATACCATCAGCATCGGTAAGAATTACGGGGAATGTTTCAAAGAAGTTAGGAAGACGACGTACATCTAGTATGCGACCTTCACCATCTTTGAATACAGGATGTCCCAACCAGGAAACAGCGATACCGTCACCTTTATCCATCTGACCGGTACGGAATAAACCACCTTTTGCAGGGCTATTACCTACATAGTCAAAGAATGCTAATTTTTCAGGTATCTCAGACCAAGCTTCTTCTAGAGAAGCACCGTCAGCCAGACTGGCTTGAACGCGACGGTCAATTTCCTGATGATAATAATTTTGGTCCCATTGATAACGAGTCGGACCGAATAATTCTACTGGAGTGGTTGCGCTACCGTACCACATGGTACCAGCAACTACGAATGCTGCAAAAAATACTGCTGCAATCGAACTCGAAAGTACGGTTTCGATGTTACCCATCCGCAATGCTTTATAAAGCCGTTCGGGGGGTCGTACAGTCAAATGGAATAAACCAGCAATAATTCCGACAATACCAGCAGCAATGTGGTGGGCTACAACTCCACCAGGGTTAAAGGGGTTAAATCCCGCCGGTCCCCATTCCGGTGCTACTGGTTGAATATGACCCGTTAATCCGTAAGGGTCAGAAACCCACATACCAGGTCCAAATAAACCGGTCAGGTGGAAAGCACCAAAACCAAAGCAAAGAAGACCGGATAAGAAAAGGTGGATACCAAACATTTTTGGTAAATCTAAAGCAGGTTCACCAGTACGGGGGTCTTGGAATAATTCCAAATCCCAGTAAACCCAGTGCCAAACGGCAGCCAAGAATAATAAACCGGAAAGAACGATGTGAGCAGCAGCTACACCTTCAAAAGACCAGAAGCCAGGATTGCCAGTAGGATTGCCAGTAACGCTCCAACCACCCCAAGATTCAACAACACCTAAACGTGCCATGAAGGGAAGTACAAACATCCCTTGTCGCCACATTGGGTTTAGTACAGCATCTGAAGGGTCAAAAATAGCTAGTTCGTATAAAGCCATCGAACCGGCCCAGCCTGCTACTAGGGCTGTATGCATTAAATGTACTGAAATAAGCCGTCCTGGGTCATTCAGAACGACTGTATGTACTCGGTACCAGGGTAGTCCCATCGACTACGCTCCTCCTCTATGAATTGTGTTTACTTTCAAAAATGAATGAGTTTTTGTTATTAGCAAACTTTGATTTAAGGCACTAAGCGCTTCTTAATAAAAAGCAAAGCAGTCTTTCAGCACAACGTAGCCCCCTTAGAATTAACTTCTAGGTTGGGTAAAATTGCCATGCAAAAATAAGAATGTTTTAAAAAGTGTAACTATTGATGGAACTGTTTGCAAGAGTGTTAATAGCAGGCTTGACAACTACATGCGGTAACAGTAGCGAGTATGATAATACTGAGATTTATTAAAATTTACTTGTGATATGAGTCGATATAGCTTGCAAAAGTATTAATTTTCATAACATATCTGATAGAAAAGCAAATCTTTATAACTCTTTGTTACGTAAGTACTATTACTTACATTAATAGTATCAAAGGAGTCTAAAAGATTTGCGATCGCAAAGTCTTCTTTTTTAGATATTTAGCTGTGGATTTTAGCAGCGGATTCAGCAAAAGATGCATTTATTTTGGCTTGTGCTTTTCTTTTTTTGTTTTCTGAAGAAGAGAACCAAAAACAGTTTGGATGAAGGGAAAGTGTATTGTTGAATGCAAGATTTATGATTACCATCAATCATCTTTACAACGCTACGCGAAGGTCAAAGATTAAAAGTCAAAAGTCAAGGGTTTGCGAGTTATAAATTTTAGACTTTCTTAATGTCCTAATTTAATTACGTAGTGCTATACGTAAATTGCATAGTGAATGACGGTTGAATCAAAAATCTGAAATCAAGAATTGACCGATGTTACTTTACAACAGAGTGAATATCTTGTAGCTGACATTTAGCAGAAGCATTTCCTAAGCGTTCAATAACTTGTTCGGCACTAATTAGACGCTTCAAAACTACTTGACCGATACTTTGAGGTGGTACCTGTCTTGGCACGGATAGTACGGGTTCAACTTCGACAGTGACAATAGCATCTTCAACTTGATAAAGCCACATTAGCTCAGAATCTTCTACCAAACAAAGATTTAAGCGTTCAATTTGTGGATGTCTTCGCCATGCTGAGACTTGCCAAAGTCCATCGAATGCCCATACTCTACCTACCTTCCAACCATCGGACAAGAAAAAATATTTCACGTTTAATATCCTGTTAAAAGTTGAATAACAGGTCAAAGGTTAAAGGTCGAAGATCAAAGGTTTAAAATTTAAAATAATTGCTGCCTTTGTCCTTAAAACCCGGTATTAATTTGAGATTTGTATACCGATTTAACCGACGAACTGATTTTTTCATCACTATTCGTACAGCTTTAATTAAAACCTAAGACCCGAGAAAAGCTTATCAAACCTATTGCTGTTAAGTTAGTAGTTTAAGATAAATTTCTTTGCTTTTTTTCCATTAATTATTATTTATTTGCAAAATAAGTTGAAATTAGTGATGGGGAATTGAGCATTGGACATTGGGAGATGAGAAATTACAATAACTTTAATTCCATCACTTCATTGTTCTTTACTCGCTACTAACTCCTAACTCTTAAAACCTTTGACCTTTAACCTGAAATAAGCCTAGAGATATTATCAAACATATAGTAAAATATCTCACCGCTTATTTTTATAAATTTAATACCTAATGCTATGGGTTTGTTTTCCTTATCTATAAGACAGTGGGGACGAGTTAAATTACTGTTTTCCCTGTTGTGTATGTGTGTTTTGTTGGTTTCTAGCTGCACTAGCAATCAAGTTAGTAATCCTTCAGCTTCAGCTTCTGGAAATGGTCGGATTACTATCGGTACCACAGCAAAACCACGTACTCTTGACCCTGCTGATGCTTACGAGTTGTCTTCGCTGTCGCTGGTGTACAACATGAGCGACCGACTCTACACTTACGCTCCTGGTAGTACGGAACTCAAACCGGAATTAGCTACAGCTTTACCGACGGTGAGCGATGATGGTTTGACTTATACTATTCCGATTCGGGAAGGGGTATTATTTCACGACGGTACAAAGTTTGATGCGAAAGCGATGGAATTTAGTTTGCGTCGTTTCATTGAAAATAACGGTAAACCATCTTTTTTGTTTTCCGATAGTGTGGAATCGGTAAAAGCTACGGGAGATTATGAATTAACCATCAAATTAAAACAACCTTTTGCGGCTTTTCCTTCATTGCTGGCTTTTTCTGGAGTTCCTGCACTTTCTCCCCAAGCTTATGAAATTGGGGATGGGAAATTTGAACCAAATAAATTTGTGGGAACTGGGCCTTATAAGTTAGCTAAATTTGGTACCGACTCGGTGAGATTTGATGTATTTGATAAATATTGGGGAGAAAAACCGGCGAATAATGGTATCACCGTACAGATTCTTAGCAGCGGAGTGAATTTGTACAATAATTTCCGCAAACAAGGTGTAGATGTTGCTTATGTAGCTTTAGACCCCGACCAAATTCGTAGTTTGGAAGAAATGTCTAAGGATGATAAATGGTTAGCAATCCCGAATGAAGGTAGCGTAGTTAGTTATTTAACGTTAAATCGCAATCAAAAACCATTAGATAAAGTAGAAGTTAGACAAGCAATTGCTGCAATGATTGACCGTGAATTGATTTTTGATAGAGTGCTTTACGGTCAAGCAGAATCAGTTTACAGCATGATTCCCACCACCTTTGATGTTTACGAACCAGTATTTAAAGAAAAATACGGTAAAGGTGGTAATGCTGAAAAAGCCAAAGAACTATTGACAAAAGCAGGTTTTTCTAAAGACAATCCCGCAGTCGTAGAAGTTTGGTATCCTTCAGGTTCGGCACCTCGTAGTTTAACAGCTTTGGTTTTGAAAGCATTAGCGAAAAAAACAATGGATGGAATGCTGGAATTTGACATACATACCGTCGAATCTACATCCGCTTTCAAAAACATTGGCAAAGGATTATATCCAGGATTTCTATTAAGTTGGTATCCAGACTTTTTAGATGCAGATAATTACATTCAGCCATTTTTATCTTGCGAAAAAGGTTCTGTAGAAAAGGGATGT
>CAKZYM010001095.1 GCA_937884685.1 uncultured Calothrix sp. | reverse complement strand
CTTTAGCGAAGCATTTAATAATTTAGAAACTGGTACAGATACAGAAGGAACAGATACAGAAGGGGATGAATTAGCTCCATTTAATAACTTCTTAAATACTCTTTCTGAATCTGACATAGAATTACCTTCAGGAAGTCCGATTGATAATTTGGATGAATTTTCTGATTTAGCTTCTGGTTTCTCTGAACTTGCTGCTTCTAATGCTGAGACTTTTATAGAAACATTCTCAGACGTTGACTTTAGTGGTATCAGTGGGAATCCATTCAGTGAAGGTAATCCGTTTCTTAGTGAAGACAATCCTTTGACAGAAATATTAGCCACTGAGGATAATTCGGCAATTTGAGATGGCTAAAAAGGGTTAATTTCAAGTAATTTCAAGAATTAGCCTAGGTATGGAGACGTAGCATTGCTACGTCTCCACATGATTGATTTGCTTTTGTAGTAAATATTATTTTTATCAATGGAAACAACTGAATCGAACTCTAATAATCAAAATGAAGATTACGTTTTTTTTCAAACTTCAGATGTAAGTGAAAAATCTGAAAATAACGATAGTGTTTGGGCCGAAGAAAATAAATCTGAGTCTAGCGAATCCGATAATTCTTGGGATTGGGATTTTGTTGAAACTACTGCTATTGATGAGAATTTAGTTATTGGTAACCAGCAGTGGATAACAGCTAGTGACACAAATAAAAAAGACTTTCAATCAAAAGCAAGGGATGACATCTTTGATAAAGTTGATATCGTATTCGACAAACTACGTGAAAAATTCCCTGTAGATGAAACTAGTAGCAAATCGAATACAGAGAATCCATTTGCTAATGGTAATAACCCGTTTGGTGAAGGTGAATTCACTCCACCTCCAGGTTATGGAAATTCAGATTCTTCTATCAGTGAAATCCCTTTTGGTGGTGGAGCAGAGGGAAATAATCCATTTGGAGGTGGAGAAACAACTGGTGAATCCGAAGAATCCTCTTTCGATGTAAGTAGCTTCATGTTTGGTGATGACTTATCATTCATGAATGGTAATGAAGCTAGTTCGGGAAGTGCTGAAACATCTTCTTCATCTGCTTCAGAAAGTTTGAGAACAGTTTACGATACGATTACCAGGTTTGCTTCCAATACTACCTATCCTGGATTTGAGACTGGAAATAATACACCACTCAAAACATCTGACGACTTATTAACGCTGTTCAGAAATGATATGTTCACCAATAATAGTGGCAATTCTTTCGTACAGTTAATAGGTGAAGAAAGTCCGCTTAATAGTGATGAGAAAATAGCAGAAGACCTACATATCATCGAAGCTGCTCTGGATGGACTTTTACCCTTCAACGGTACCGAAAACGTTTTTAACACTCCTGAAGGTGAAATTCCCCTGGGTAACGGTAACATTGATAATGGTAGCGATAACGCTGTTATTGGTAATGATAACCGAGATTATGGAGATATCAATGCTACTATTGGTAACGGTAACTGGAACTGGGATGGTACTACTAAAAACTCAACAGTTGGTAATGGTAATTGGCATTTAGATTTTAGCGACAATAACAATACTTTAGGTAACGGTAACTGGCATTGGGAAGATAGCGATAATAACTCTACCCTCGGTAATGGTAACTGGAACTTTGGAGATAATAATTCAACAATTGGTAACGGTAACTTTAATTTTGGTAATAACAATACTGTAATTGGTAACGGTAACTGGGTTTATACAGATAATAGTATTGTGATTGGTAACGGTAACTGGTCTGTGATTATTGATAAATCACAAGCAGGTGCTGAGGAGTTTCTTGAAGACTTTAATGCAACAATGGATTATGGAGCGGGAGTTAAAACTGCAACTGATAATTTAGTTGATGGGATGTTGGGTAAAATGGCTGGAATGTTTGCTCCTTTAACAGAAGATTTAGGAGAATCCGCGATGAATACCTATAATGAAAGCTTTTTGAATTAAGTCAGGTTTTGATATTAGTTTTATAAACGCGAAATCTGTGTAGAGACGTAGCATTGCTACGTCTCCTACAATGTGAAATCATAATTTCATATTAAAATTTAGCAACATCTACTTTATCATTTCTAATTATGTAGAAAATATATAATTACAAGTTAAATTATAAACTAAATTACAAGTCATTTAGACTTACCGCTCCTAAATTTTTAATAGTGATTAAAGCCGCTTCATTTATACCTGTAGCTCCATTAATATTCATTCCTTCAAATTGTCTTTTACTCCTCAAAGTTATCAGACAAATTCCTTGATTAATATCCCAGATTTTAATAGTTTCATCTGCGCTACTACTAGCTAATAAATTACCATCGTAATTCCATGAAATACCATAAACTTCTTTACCATGTCCGATTAAATTTTGCTTGCATTCACCGGTGATAATATCCCATAATTTAATAGTATTATCAAAACTAGCACTAGCTAAAGTTTGACCATCTGGACTAAAAGCTACACTCCATACCCAGTTTGAATGTCCTGGAAAAATTCTACATTCACCAGTGTTAATATTCCACAATCTAATTTTTCCATTAATACCGCTACTTGCTAATAGGTTATTTTGAAAAGGATGAAAGGTTACTGATGTAATTGCTGTTGTATGTCCCTGCAAAGTTTTAATCAGAGATATTTGTTTATTTTCAGGTTCAACATTCCATAATTTAATTGTTTTATCGGTACTACCGCTAGCTAATATTTCACCATTAGGGCTAAAATCTACGGAATAAACAGCACTATCATGTCCCGATAATATTATTTCCTTATCTAAAGATTCAATGTCCCATAATCTGACTTCATCATGGTCAATATCGTGGGGTAAAGTCATTCCATCGCAACCAGCTGCAATCATTTTACCGTTGGGACTAAAAGTAACTGACCAAACTTCTCTACCTTCTACTTTCCATGTATGTAATATCTTACCTGTAGAAATATCCCATAATTTTGCTGTTTGGTCTTGGCTACCGCTAACTAATGTTTTACCATCTGGGCTGAAATAAACTGATGCAACAAAATTTTTATGTTCAACAAGAGACGTTACATCTGATATCTCTAGATTATCAGTAATATGTTTCCAAATGCTAATTTTACCATCCCTATGAGCGCTGGCTAAAATATTAGTTTCAGGATGAAAACTTACGGAGCGGATACTGTTATCATAACCGTGCAAATTACGTATAGATTTACCTTTATCAATATCCCAAATTTTAATACTTTGGTCGTAACTATTACTAACTAAAATTTTGCTATCTGGACTAAAAGCAACTTGAGAAACTTTATCAGTATGATTTTGTAGAATTTGAGAACATTTACCATCATCAACATTCCACAATCTAATTGTATTATCTGCGCTTCCGGTCGCTAAAATTTTATCGTCTGGACTAAAATCTATACTTTTAATTATTAAATTATGTCCGTTCAAAGTCCAAAAACAATTACCATTATTAATATCCCATAATTTGATTGTTGCATCAGCACTTGCACTACCGGTAGCAAGAATATTTCCGGTATGATTGAAAGCTAAAGCTGTAATATGACAGTTATGGTTTGCTTTAATTTTTCTTAAACGCTTTCCACTAAAGATATTCCATAATCTGATTTCTTGATTAATATTTACTGTAGCTACCGTTTCACCGTCGGGATGTAAAGCAATCGCAGTTAATTTCATTCCTTGACCACAAATTGCTTGAACGCTGTTACCTGTTTCGATATTACATAATCTCAAAGTTTCATCATAACTCGCAGTGACGATATTAATATCATCAAGGAACTTAACGAGAAATACCCTATCGGTATGTGCGGGAAAACTTTGAATTAATTCACTATTAGTAATATTCCAACATTTAATATTAAAATCTGCTCCACCACTTGCTAAAAGTTGGTTATCTGGACTAAAAGAAAGTGTATTTATTGAATTTTGATGAGCTTTGATAAATAAAATTTGTTGATTATCATCAATTTTCCACTATCGAATTACACCGTCGTCATCCCCAGTTGCTAATATTTTCCCATCCGGACTAATTGCAATTGCTGTAAAATTACTACTGGTTTCCAGAAAAACTGATTTAGATAAATCAGCATTTTGGAAGTTGACATTATGCAAATTAGTCGATTTTAAATCAGCTTGCCAAATAGCTAAATTGGAAAAATCATATTCCGTGAAATCAGTTTTTAATTGACAAAATAAATTGATAATATTACCACCAAGATATCCAGGTTGTAATGGATATTCTTGTTGCTGGTATTGAATAATATTTCTCAGATGATTTTCGATTTTTTTAGTAGTAATAAAGGTTTGACGAAGTTGAAAAATTAAAGGTTGAATAATTAAACGAATTTGTGTATCTCTAATATAGTCAGCGGTGGTGGCTTTGATTAATGCATAATTATTTAAAAACTGTAGAGACGTTAGATGTAACCTCTCCAAATTATAATTAATAATTTCTGTAAAAATATTTTCAATTAAAAAATCTGTCACATACTCCATAACTACAGGTTGTTGAGTAAATTTCGATGTTTGAGATGTTGTATCTCTACTTTTTTCAATCAAACATCTTCTTAACAAAGACTCAATAGCTTCTAACAAATTTGCTGGATATACAGGAGAAATAATATCGGATTTTAACTCAGCGATTGAGACAGGTTCCCGATTTATTGCTAACCAAAACATTACTTCTTTTTCAAGACTGGATAAACGCTGAAACTGTTGGGATAATAAATCACGAATATCCCCGAAAACCGATGTACCTTGAGTTAAAAATTCCGTCAGATTATCTGCAAATAAATCTTTGATAGTTGTTGCAATAATTTTTAAAGCTAAAGGATTACCAGAATATCTATAAATCAATTCAGTTAATTCATCTTGGGAAGGATTATATATACCTTTGGCTTGAAAAATCTGTTTGCAATCACCTTGATTAATACCAGAAAGCTGAAATGAGCGAACCGGAAATTTATCACCTTCTTGAGATGCTATTTGTTGTGGTTTTTCTCGACTCGTCAAAATTAAACAACTTTGATGATAAACTTCTCCCATTTGCTTAAATAATTCACCATAACCCTCACAACCAGGAAGATATCCCCTCGATAAAATTGTTTCAGTATTATCTAATAAAATCAAACAGCGATGGGAACGCAAATAATCGAGTAAAACTGATATTAAATGATTCGGATTTTCCGGTAACTTAGTTTCCCGATTGTGAGAAACAAAATTAATTAATTTAACTAAAATTTCTTCAATAGCTGGAGCATTACGAAGACTCAAAAAAATTAAATATTCAAACTCATTTTGTAACTGGTGAGCTAACTTTATCGATAGTGAAGTTTTACCAATTCCACCAAAACCTAATAAAGCAACTAACCGACAGCGGTCAACTAAAATCAAAAGACTTAATTGAGCTAATTCTAACTCTCTTCCATAGAATAATCTAACATCAATAGCTTCTCCCCAATCATGATACTTATTTCGGAGTTGTTGATTAAAAAAAGATATTTTCTTTTAGCCAGCTTTCTCCAAAAAAATCGGAATCCGATTCCAACTTTTTAGTTTAAACTGTTCTTCACCCTGACGAATCAATAAATCTTCGACATACCTATATAAACCATTAGATAAAGTTACTCTTACCGCATTAGAATTTTTAGTTTTATAAATCTTCTCCGCTATTTCTCTT
>CAKZYM010001094.1 GCA_937884685.1 uncultured Calothrix sp. | reverse complement strand
ATAACCCAAATATTTATATCGTCCTCTTCTTATTGATAACTATTAACTTTTAACTATTAATTGATTCAGGTACTTCCAAGGGAAATTGACCTAAATTTCCTTTACGATAATCGGTTAAAATAGCTCTTGCACTCCGCTCTACATCACCTTGATATTTATGTTCGGCTAAAGCGTATATATATTCTTCTCCGGTATATACTGTTGATTCAAGTTTGTAGCGAGATAAAAATGGATTTTCTGGTAAAATTTCGGGAGCATTTTCTTGTATTTCTCCAACTAAATCTACGAATGCTGCTGCTACTTTTTGGTTATCGTAAGATGCTTCTCCAATATCGTCACAAATCGCTAATTTTAAAGCTGCATCCTGGTTTTCCAATTTTAGAGGAATGACACCGGGAGCATCTAGTAATTGCAATTCCTTGGAAATTCTTACCCATCTCAAAGCACGAGTTACACCGGGACGAGCGGCTGATTGTACTACACGTTTTCCCAGCAAACGATTTATTAAAGCTGATTTTCCTACATTAGGATAACCGATTACCACAGCACGGATGGCACGGGGTAACATTCCCCGCTCTTTTCGTCTTTGATTAACAGCACTTCCAGCAGATTGTGCTGCTTTTGCAACTCCATTGACCCCTTTTCCTTGTTTAGCATTGGTGAAAATAGGAACTTGATTATTTGCTCGAAAATAATCCGTCCACAATTCCCTAGCTGGCGATGAAATCATATCTAAGCGATTCATTACCAATATCCGAGCTTTATCTCCAATCCATTCGGACACTTGGGGGTGATTAGTAGATAAGGGAATCCGAGCATCTCTTACTTCTAAGACTACATCAACGAGCTTTAGCTGCTCTTTTAATTGTCTTTCAGCTTTAGCAATATGACCGGGATACCATTGAATTAGATTTAATTTATAATTTTCAGTTATGGACATAATTAAGATGGGAGTAGCGAGTAGCAAGTAGGTAGTAGCAAGTATCTATGACAAATTGTAGCGGACTATTAACTATATATGATTCAATTCTCAATCAACAAAAATCTAACTTTTCAACCTTTGACCTGAATGCGATTGATGTAGAATAATTCGATTACCATCAATATCATAAGCGTAAATTTCTCTACCGTGGGAAGCGTTATTAATTTCGCCAAAGGGAGGATGACCTAAAGATTCAAGATGGTACATCACTTGCTCTAAATCTTTGACTTCTAAACATAAACTCATGGCACTTTTAAAGGAATCGTTGAATTCGGAAAGGTGAGATTCTTGAGGCTTAAAAATTCCTATTTTTAGACCTGCAAGCTGGAATTCAGCATAGACATTATTGATATGATTGCTGGGATTTTGAGACAAAAAATGAGTGTAGAAATTAACTAAATCTTCAAAATTATGAGTAGCAAGAGCCACAAAAGCTTCGGTACATTGAAAAGACATATATTAAAAAAAATCTATAAAAATTGGTCAAGTCTAAAACAACATAATCAATTAGATCAGTTACTTAAAAATGTTTTTGGTTGGTGTTGAATATCTTTTTCTGGATTACCTAAATTGCGGGTATTTGCAGCAAATTCTAATAATATCCCATCCGGGTCGAAAAAATAAAAAGAAGAAATAAAGGTGCTTGCATCGGGTTCTGCAACATAGCCAGAAGGGACATCTGCATGATGTAAAATTGGCGTTGTCTGAATACCTTTGCTATTAAGTTTTTCTCTGTATTCTGTAACTTTTTCCAAAGGGACTTTGAATGCTAGATGATTTAAGGAACCATGAGCGGTAGCAATATTCCCTGTGCTTAGACCATCGGGATTTACTGAAGCTATTCCTGGTGAAGCTTCTGGGGCTTGAGGAAACCAGAAAAAAGCTAAAGCATCACCGTTACCAATATCAAAGAAGAAATGTTGTCCACCGTCAGGGAGAGCAATAGTTTTAATTAATTTTAATCCTAGAGTATTTGTATAGAAATCTACTGTACGCGCCATGTCTTTACATACTAAAGCAATGTGATTTATTCCTTGTAGTTGAAAATCTTTCATGATTTACCAATTTTCATAACCGATATCTTGTTCATTTTACAATACGATTTCAACAACTAATTATTGCAAAATAATTATTGATATTTTCCTATGATTATCATTTAAGCAGTAATTCATCTTCATGATGATTGTTAACTTGACGCAGATTATTACTTAATCATCTACAATTTTTATAGTTATCAATAGAGAATTATTCTCTGTAACTAAATGACTTATATAAAAGATGTTAAAGACTCAAACATAATTGATTATCAATATCAGGTCGGTGGTAGTTTAGAAAATGATGCTGCTTGTTATATAGTACGTCAGGCTGATGATGAACTTTATCAAGCTTTAAAAGCTGGAGAGTTTTGCTACGTGCTTAACTCCCGACAGATGGGTAAGTCTTCAATTATGGTACGTACTAGCCATATATTTAAAGAAGAAGGGTATAAATGTACTACCGTGGATTTGAGTTGTGTTGGCAGCGAACAGGTAACTCATGCTCAATGGTACAAAGGAGTTGTGGCTGAATTATGGCGAGGGTTTCACTTATTTGGTAAGTTTAACTTAAAATCTTGGTGGCGTGAAGAGGAAGATATATCAGTACTTCAGCGTTTGAGTCATTTTATCGAAGATGTACTTTTAGTCAAGTTTCCAGAAGATAAAATAATTATATTTATTGATGAAATTGATAGTATTCTAAGTTTAGATTTTCCTGTAGATGATTTATTTGCTTTAATACGCTTCTGCTATAACCAAAGAGCATTAAATCCGGAATATCATCGTTTGACTTTTGCGATTTTTGGGGTTGCTGCACCCAGCGATTTAATTGCGGATAAAAATCGTACTCCATTTAATATTGGAAGACCGATACAGCTACGGGGATTTACTTTTGAAAAATCGCAAAATTTAGTTACAGGTTTAGAAGGAAAAGTCAATAATCCTGAAACTTTTTTAAAAGAAATATTATATTGGACTAACGGACAGCCATTTCTCACTCAAAAACTTTGTAAAATGATAATAAATGGAGAGTGGGTGATTCCAACATCGGAAGATAATACTCAAATTGAAGTAAAAGAATTAGTAAGAAAAGCGATTATTCATAATTGGGAATCTCAAGATGAACCCGAGCATTTAAGAACTATTAGAGATAGAATTCTTCAGCAAAAGATAGCGGGAAGATTGCTAGGTATATATCAGCAAATTTTACAAGGTATGGAAGTTGAGGCAGATATTAGTAAAGAGCAAGCGGAATTATTTTTATCTGGTTTAGTTATTAAAGAGAATAATTTACTCAAAGTCAAAAATCGCATTTACGAACAAGTATTTGATTTAAATTGGGTTGCAAAGAAACTTAGCTTATTACGTCCTTATTCTCAAACTTTCGATGCTTGGATTGCTTCAAATAAAATAGATACTTCGCGATTATTACGAGGACAAGCTTTAAGAGATGCGAAAAAATGGACTCAGGGAAAAAGTTTAAGCGATTTGGATTATCAATTTCTTACAGATTCGGAAGAGTATGATAACAAGGAAACTCAGGAGCATTTGGAAGCACAAAGATTTAGAGCTGTTGAACAACAGTTAAAAGCAGAAGAAAAAAGTGCAGCACGTTTAAATTCTTTGCTGTTTGCTGTTAGCAGTGCTTTGATTATTGTCAGTACATTAGCTGCGATTACATTTGTAGCTTATCGACAAGCAAAATTGAGCGAAATCAAAGCCACAGCGACTTCATCTGAAGCATTATTTGTATTAGAAAAACGTTTGGATTCACTGATTCAAGGTTTAAAGGCAAATCAGCAGACAAAAGGGTTTGGTAGAGTTGATTCTAAAACAAAAAAGTCTGTTAAAAGTGCTTTAAATAAAGCTATTTTTACAGCAATTGAATATAACCGAATCGCTGGAATTTCTTCTCAAGTTTGGGCTGTGGATTTTAGTCCAGATGGTAGAGTAATTGCTACTGCTCATAGAGACAATACAGTTCATATTTGGAATCTTAATGGTATAAAATTTAAAACTTTAATTGGTCATAAAGATGCTTTAAGAACTGTTGTTTTTAGTCCAGATGGAAAATTTATTGCTTCTGCTGGTAGAGATAAGGTAATTAAAATCTGGAGTAGAAAAGGTTTACTATTAAAAACTTTGCAAGGTCATCAAAATGTAGTTACATCGGTTGCTTGGAGTCCGGATAGTAAAACTATTGTTTCTGGTAGCTACGATAAGACTGTAAAAATATGGAATGTCGATGACGGAGAATTAAAACATAGTTTTAAAGCTCATAAAGATTTAGTTAATACAGTTAACTTTAGTCCGGATGGTAAAAATATTGCTTCTGCTAGTGCTGATAAAACTATTAAGATATGGGATATCGAAGGAAAGTTAATCCGGACTTTTCAAGCTCATATAAATGATATTTCTTCAATAGATTTTAGCCCAGATGGTAAAAAGCTTGCTTCTGGAAGTATGGATAATAAGCTTAAAATTTGGCAAGTAGAAGATGGAAAGTTAATAAATACTTTAAAAAATCATATTTCTGGAATATGGAAAGTTAGATTTAGTCCAGATGGAAAAAAAATTGCTTCTGCTAGTTGGGATAATACGATTAAATTGTGGAACACAGATGGGGTTTTATTAGAAACTTTAAAAGGGCACAATGGTAGAGTCCGTGGATTAGCTTGGAGTCCTAATGGAAAAACTATCGCTTCGACTAGTGAAGATGAAACCATCAGGTTTTGGAATTTAGATAATGCTTTAGTCAAAACTCTTCACGGCCATAAAAATGGAATAATTAAAGTTGCTGTTAGCTCCGATGGAAAAACTATTGCTTCAGCTAGCGATGATAGCACCATAAAACTTTGGAATCGTAATGGTGAACTACTTCAAAGCATTCCCAGTATATCTAGAGGATTTCTTGATGTTAATTTTAGTCCGGATAATCAAATAATTGCTTCTGCAGGTAATGATAATGTAATTAAATTATGGAATACTGAAGGTAAAGAATTACGTGTTTTAAAAGGACATACCGCTGCTGTTTGGTCGGTAGTTTTTAGTCCAGATGGTAAAACAATTATTTCTGGAAGTGAAGATGGTACCGTAAAATTATGGGATATTAACGGTACTTTATTAAATACCTTTAAAACAGGTCAAGGAATTATTCGAGCAGTTACTTTTAGTCCCGACGGTAATATTATTGCTTCTGGTGGTAAAAATAAAACAATTAAATTATGGAACCGTCAAGGTAAACTTTTAAATACTTTTTCAGGTCATTTCGATACGGTTGTAGCAATTGCATTTAGCCCTGATGGTAAGATGATTGCCTCTGCTAGTTTAGATGAAAATATTAAACTTTGGCAGCGTAATGGTGAATTAATTAGTACTTTACGAGGACATAAGACTGATATTAGAGGAGTCGCATTTCTTTCTACCCCAATAAAGTCTTCTGATAATAATAAGCAAGATTATATGATTGCTTCAGCTAGTGGTGATAATACAATTAAATTGTGGAACACAAATGGGAAGTTAATCACAACTTTGCAAGGACATAAAGGTGCTGTTTGGGATGTAGAATTTACCCCCGACAGAAAAAAACTTGTTTCTGGAAGCGAAGACAATAAGTTAATGGTGTGGAATCTAGAAAAAGTTATTGATAGCGATAAAGTTATTGATTATGCTTGCGATTTAGTACGAGATTATTTACTTTGGAGTACAGAAGTCGATTCTCAGGATAGACAATTATGTAATCAGTGAACAGTTTACAGTCAACAGTCAACAGTTATCAGTGAACAGTTTACAGTCAAGAACCTTAACCCTAGTGGTATATAAAA
>CAKZYM010001093.1 GCA_937884685.1 uncultured Calothrix sp. | reverse complement strand
CCATTACCCATTACCTATTACCCATTACCCATTTCCATTCCCATTTCCATTCCCATTACTAAAGTTAATGGATTCTTGATTCAATATTTTGACTAAAATTTTATCGACGCGATTCCCATCCATGTTCATGACTTCAAAACGCATGTGCTTCCATTCAAAGCTATCTGTAGCGATGGGGATGCGACCTAAATGGGTCATGACTAATCCACCTAATGTTTGGTAACTATCTCGGGAATGGGATTCGATTTCTTCTTCCATCTCGAACAGTTCAAAGAATTCGTCTATTGTTAACATCCCATCCAATAACCAGGAACCATCGTCTCTTTTGACTGCTTGGGGTTCTTCTTCTTCATCGTCATCGTTGGGAACGTCACCAACTATTTCAATTAAGATGTCGTTTAATGTTACCAATCCTTGAATTACTCCATATTCATCAACCACTAAGGCTACATGATTAATGGTTTGCTTGAATAATTCTAGAACTTTTAACCCACGGGTGCTTTCGGGGACAAATATTGGTTCTCGCAATCCTACCGTCAAATCCATGTGTTCCCCACAAAAACTGCGAGCTAACAGATTAGTAACAGGAATTATTCCCAATACGTTATCGATACCTTCCTGACATACTGGATATCGCGAATAACCATTTTCAATTATTTTCTCGCGATTTTGGGTAACGCTATCTTTTAAATCCAACCAGATAACTTCTGGACGTGGTGTCATGAAAGAACCAACCGGGCGATCGCCTAAACGAAAAACCCGCTCAACCATGTCCTGCTCTACTTCTTCAAAGGTTCCTTCTTCAGTTCCTTGTTCGATTAGGACTTTGATTTCTTCTTCTGTAATTTGTGGTTCTGTGGAAGGTTTAATTCCTAATAACCGGACAATAGTGTCTGTAAAAAAGTTTAACAGGTAAACAACTGGATAAGTAATTTTTACTAAATTATTTAGAGGTAAAGCAATTACAGAAGTAACAGTTTCTGGGTGATTTACTGCCAAACGCTTTGGTACAAGTTCGCCTAAAACTATCGCAACAAAAGTAATTATTAATACTGATATTACGTGAACTATCTGAACTTGATATAAAGGAATAAAATTTAAAAGTGGATATATTCTTTTATAAATCATTTGCTCCCCGTAAGCACCAGCGATGATAGTAACTAAGGTTATCCCTACTTGCACGGTACCTAAAAATTCTGTCGGAGAGGAAGCCAAATCAAAAGCGGCTTTAGCTCTGGTGTTTCCTTGATTAGCAAGCTGTTGTAAGCGGACTTTACGAGCGGAGACTATCGCTAATTCTGACATGACGAACATGGCATTAGCGAAAATTAATAAAAAAATAATCAGTAACTCAACGTTGAGGGACATCTTTTAATTGCCGTTCTTTTTCGGCTAGTTATGCACGGTTATGGTTTTTAAGTATTTAGCATTAAGAGCTTACTAATAAAAGACTCTAAATACATAAAATTTCCTTCCTATAAGGAATTTCTCGCCGAGTACAGAACACAATACACGTATAGTAGCCCAAAGCTTGTGTGGTAATTTTACCCTTAAAAAAACAGTAATAAGCAAAATTGACCCTTAAGACTTCTAAAATAGTAAAGGGAGTGTTCATCAAAGAGACTTATTGCCTGTATTTTAGAAAAGGGCTAATTTAATACCTTTTAAATTGATTTATCAAGACGAAAGTCCGCTATACCGACAAATTATTCTTGATTCTTCTGTTAAATCGGACAAGAGTTAGTTCTTTTAATCTTTTAATGGCGCGCTTATTTAATTACAAATTACAATGACGTTGGCTGCTTTGAAGCCTGTGTATAAGTACATATTACGAATTAAGAATTACGAATTGTAAACGTTATGGCAATTTCATCCATAGTGCGTGCTTTGGGACGTTCCCCTCTCACCACAGAACTACTTGCTAAATTAAAGACGCTTTCTACATTACAATTAAATGGAATTCCACGTTTACCAAAAGGTTTAGTAGCTTCAGCTTTAGCCAATAGTTCGGAGCGGAACTTGTTTGTGGTTTGTGCCACTTTGGAGGAAGCCGGACGTTGGACCACGCAATTGGAAACGATGGGATGGAAGACTATACATTTTTATCCTACTTCTGAAGCTTCTCCTTACGAACCGTTTGACCCGGAAACTGAAATGACTTGGGGTCAAATGCAGGTTCTGGCTGATTTAATTAAGTTATCTACTGAATCTGGGAATTTGAGTGATGTTGCTGTCATCGCAACTCAAGCAGCTTTACAACCTCATTTACCACCACCGGAAGCATTCAAGCCTTTTTGTTTGAATGTTGCTAAGGGTATGGAGTTTAATCTAGGAACCTTTGCCAAAAAAATGGCCGCTTTGGGATACGAAAGAGTTCCTTTGGTAGAGATGGAAGGTACTTGGAGTCGGAGAGGAGACATCGTAGACGTATTTCCCGTATCTTCAGAATTGCCAGTACGTTTAGATTGGTTCGGTGATGAAATCGAGCAAATCCGCGAATTCGACCCATCCACCCAACGTTCTGCTTTAGATAAAATTGACTCTTTGATTCTTACTCCTACTAGTTTTGCTCCTATTTTAATGGCAGATGAGGATTTTAAATCGTCTGTAGAAAATTATCTTTCACCAGAAGAAAAAGAACAGTTAGAATCCGGACAGTTATTAGAAGGTACCCGCAGATTTTTAGGATTAGCTTACGAAAAACCCGCTTCTTTATTAGATTATTTACCCAAAAATACTTTGATTGCTGTTGATGAATCCGAGCAGTGTCTCGCTCATAGTTTGCTTTGGGTCGAGAATGCTGAGGAACAGTGGGAAGGGAGAGCAGAGGGAGCAGAGGGAGCAGGGGAAGAAGGGGCAGCAGTATGAGCAGAGGTCGCACG
>CAKZYM010001092.1 GCA_937884685.1 uncultured Calothrix sp. | reverse complement strand
ATTAGATGTAATCTAACTCTGGATTTTGAGCCATAATTTCCGAAATTTCGTCTGATTCGGAAACTACTATATTAAAAACATCTTTCATAAACTGATAATAAGCAGTATAAATTTTGGTAACTCCTGCATCGTTTTCAACAATGAAAAAAGGTGCGGATGATACATTATGTTTTTTAGCTAAATCAAACCCTTCACTAGCAGATTGACGTTCATCTGCTGCGATAATTTCATCAATTCTATCTAGTAAGTTTAATTCCTCAAGGTCTTTTAAAACTCTTGCGGATTTTCGGCAAGAATTACCATCTTTTTTTATTTTTTGAACTAGTTTGATATTCATGATTGGGAAATGGAAAATGGGAAATAGGGGATAGTAGGGTGTGTTAGAAACGTTAGTTTATCGCACCGTAAATTTTGTGGGTGATGCGTTAAGCTGTGCGATAACACACCCTACTCAATCAATTTTTTGAATAAATTAACCTTAGTTTTCGGTTAAATTGATTTCGTGGAAACCACATTCTTTGTCAGCAGCTTCTTCCCACCACCAACGACCGAGACGTTCGTGCTGGTTTGGTAATACGGGTCTGGTACATGGTTCGCAACCGATGCTAATAAAACCTTGAGAATGCAATTTGTTGTAGGGAATTTCGTTAGCACGGATGTATTGCCATACTTGAGCGGAAGTCCAGTTAGCAAGTGGATTGAATTTGATTAATGTGTTTTCATCTGTTGAAAAAGCTGTGTCAACTTGAATTACGGGAACGCTATTTCTGGTAGCGGGGTTTTGGTCTTTACGCTGTCCGGTAATCCAAGCTTTAACTGTTTTTAGTTTGCGACGTAATGGTTTAACTTTACGGATAGCACAGCATTCTTTGTGACCGTCTTGGTAAAAGCTAAATAGTCCTTTTTCTTTGACTAATGCTTCAACTTCTGCTGCATCCGGTGAAATTACGTCTATTTTAACTCGATATTGTTTTCTAATTCTATCGATGAATTGGTATGTTTCTGGATGTAAACGACCTGTATCAATGGAAAAGACTTTAATATCTTTCTTGATTTTTGAAGCCATGTCTATTAACACTACATCCTCTGCACCGCTAAAGGAAATTGTAATGTTATCGAATTGTTTGAGAGCAAATGCAAGTATTTCTTGAGGACTTTTTTGCGAATACTCGGATTCTAATTTGGTGATGTCTTCGACTATGGAAATATTATTAGCTAATGTCATGATTCTCCTCTCTTTTTGGTGATTGTAGTTTTATCTGAATTTACGGGAAATTAATAAGGAACTAACAAGGAATTAAACTGTGGTTAGTTTCATTGAAGAAACCAAAATTTCTGCAACTTCTGGACGTGAGAATTCTGGTGGTGGAGTTTTTCCGCTTCTCAGCATTTCCCGCACTTTTGTACCCGATAAATGTATTCTTTCTTCTTTAGAACTTGGACTGGTTTTACCAGTTGCCATTGATTGGCTGCGAGTACAATAGAATGCGTGTTCAAATTTTAAGGGAGTAATTTGTAACTCGTCCTCTGTAAATTCATCAAAGATATATTGCGCGTCGTAAGTGCCATAATAATCGCCAACTCCTGCATGGTCGCGTCCGACTATAAAGTGCGTACAGCCGTAATTCTGGCGTGCGATCGCGTGCATGATTGCTTCACGAGGTCCGGCGTAACGCATGGCAGCCGGGAACACGCCCAAGCATACGCGATTTTGCGGATAATATTTTTGCATGAGTACTTGATAGCACTTCATTCTCACGTCAGCAGGAATATCATCCGATTTCGTTTGACCTACCAAAGGATTAATGAAAAGTCCGTCAACAAGTTCTAAAGCAATTTTGGTAATATATTCATGGGCACGGTGAATCGGATTTCTTGTTTGAAAAGCTACAACCGTATTCCATTCACGTCTAGCAAATTCAGTTCTGCTAGCTTCAGGGGTCAAACGATAATCGAGGAAATCTTGGTAAGGAACCGAATTGATAACTTTAATTGGACCACCAAGGTAAACATTCCCTTCTCTGAGCATTGCTGTTACACCAGGATGAGCTTCTTCAGAAGTTCGGTAAACCTGCTGTGCTTCAAAATTTTGGTCTGGTTTAAACTTGCTCTTAACGGTCATTACAGCCAGGATTTCACCGTTTGGATGAGCTAAAGCAATTTCAGAATCTAACTTATATTGCTCCGCTTCAGACTCAGGAATTTGTAAAGTAACCGGAATACTCCAAGCAAGACCATTAGGTAGACGCATATCTCTAACGATAGAATTATATTCTTGCTCGTTAACAAAACCATTCAAAGGACTGTAAACACCAGTAGCAATGCATTCTAAATCAGCAATATTACGGATGGATAGAATTAGACGAGGTAGATTAATAGCTCTCAATAGAGTATCTTTTTGTTCTTGCTCAGACAAGTAACAGTTGATAAGTTTACCACCGTGGGGTTGAATTAAAGTTTTGATTTGAGACATAGTTTTAATCAGTTATCAGTGAACAGTGAACAGTTATCAGTGAGAAGAAAGTAGGGAATATTTAATTGGGGGAGAACGATTCATAACATTTAAAATCAAATAAAATCTAAAATTGTTGAAGTTAATAATTAATCAGCGAGCAGTGAATACTTATTGATTGAAAGACTAAAAGCAATGTTTTTAGTATTTATGAAAGTAAATCCGAATCCACTGTTCACTGATAACTGTTAACTGTTAACTGTTTCAAAGTCCATAGAACAAAATAATCAATGGTGGTACGATTATCGTCATTAAAAGATTTAAAGGAGTACCAACCCGCATAAAGTCAGTGAATTTATAACCTCCTGCTCCATAAACCATCGTGTTAGTTTGATAACCAATGGGTGTCATAAAGCTGTTAGATGCTGCAAAGATGACAGCAAGCATGAAAGCAAGAGGATTAAAGCTGAGTTTGTCGGCTACATTGGTTGCAACTGGTAACATTAAAACAACCGCTGCATTGTTGGAAATCATCTCTGTAAATATGGAAGTCAGAATAAAGAAAAATGTCAGTATCCAATAACCAGAGAGACTTCCACCGATTTCGACTAAGCCGTTAGCTAACCATTGAGTTGCACCAGACTTATCCATTGCTATACCCAAAGGGATTAAACCAGCGAGTAGAAAGATGATGTCCCAACGTACAGCATCGTATATTTCTCTGGGTTTGAGACAACCGGTTAAAACCATCAATACAACACCAATCAGAGAACTGATGAGAATTGGTAACCAGTTAAATCCCGCAACAACAATAACTCCTAAACCAATCCCAATTGCTATTGCTGCTTTGTCACGTCTGAGCGTTTCTAAATCTCGCTGTGTTAGAACTAATAAGTTGCGATTGATTTGCAAACCTAAAAGACTTTGTTTCGGACCTTGTAATAAGAGGACATCACCAAATCTTAATCGGATTTCACTGAGTCGCTCTCGTGTAACTTCTTGTCCGCGATGAACTGCTAAAACCGTGACATTATAGCGCTGTCGAAAACGTACTTCTTTGATAGTTGAACCGATAAGATTGGAATTTGAAGGAATGAGAATCTCTGCAATCCCTTCATCTTCAGAACTCAGTTCTGCCTGCAAGGACTTTTTATTGCGGATGAATTCGGGTAAAATTTCAATACCTTCTTCATCTTTAATTTTGAGTAAATCCTCTCGACTGCTTCTAACTAAAAGTACCGAACAAGCAGGTAACTTTTTGTCTTCTAATGGTTGATGAAAATGAGTTTCGTTAGAAATAATTTCCAGTACATCTACATCGAATTTATGCTGTATACCAGTAGAATCTAAGGTTTTTCCAACTAAATTAGAACCCGGTGGAATTAGTATTTCACTAATATAATCCTTTAAACCGTAGTCTTGAGTCAAGATATCATCGGTATGTTTTTTACGGCTTGGTAATAACTTTGGTGCTACCACTGCTAAATAAATTAAACCGATGCTAAAAGTGACTAATCCTAACTTAGTAAATTGGAACAAGCTAAATCTACCGTATCCCAACTGTTCGGATAAACCGCTGGCTAAAACATTTGTAGAAGTACCAATTACCGTAATCATTCCACCTAAAATAGCAGCATATGATAGAGGAATTAGTAATTTAGAAACTGAAATTCTTTGTCTTCTACACCATTCTTCGACAATGGGTAAAAATACAGCAACAACGGCAGTGTTGTTAATAAAAGCTGTTGTTGGGCCAACAATAAACCCTAATGTAAAAATTTGCTGAGAAGGGCGTTTACCACCCCATTTAAGTAAGAGTTCGCTAACGATTTGGATAGCTCCGGTACGAGAAATACCCGCACTCAGAATAAACATCGCCATCACCGTAATAGTTGCAGAATTGCTGAAACCACTTATACTTTCTTCCGGAGTAATTAAACCGAGAATTGTTAAAAGTAGGGTAATAATAATTGCGACTATATCAGACGGAACCCATTCAGCAACAAATAAAATCAATGCCAAGACAACAATGGCAAGTGTCAGAAAAATTGTCATGTAATTGCTGTCTTATAATGCTTTTACTATTATTGAATCCAATTTTCTAGAAGTATTGATTTAAATTTATTGTAGAAGCACTTTTTTATTGGAATTGAAAGCAACATCAGATACCCCCTTTTAATCAAATTATCTTGCGGAAAGTTGAATTGTTTTTAATTTGCCTTAGTATTCTGAGAAACTATTGATAGGTTTATGAGAGTTTCCTTAGAAGTTAATTAATAAAATCACATATTTGGGAGAGAGTGGGGAGTAATAAGTAGCGAGTAGTAAGTAGTAAGTAGTAAGTAGTAAGTAGCAAGTAGCGAGTAGGGAACAGGGGATAAGGAAAGAATAACTCTTAACTCCTAACTCCTAACTCATTGCTTGCTCTGCATTTGGGGAATTTGTACTCCCAGAGCTACCATCAATGTTGCCATATAGAATACCAGTGATAACCACAGTAGATGATTACTCTGAAAATACCAACCCATAATTGCAACGGGAGTAAATCCCAACCCCAAAGCAATCAAAGCAGAATTCCGCAGTCTTGCTCCTTCTTTTAATCCCACCGTATACCCTTCAAACATAAAAGCAATAGCACCACAAATTAGCAGCGGTAGCAACCAGTCCCTGTAACGTACAACTGATTGACTGATATCTGCATGACTGGTTAATAAACCAAACACCGTTTGTGGAAATATTATTGACACTGAAGCGAATGTAGATGCAATTAACACCCCAACAAAAATAGATACCTGCAATAATGGCATCATCTGCTCGGTTTCACCTTTACCCTTAAAATTACCAATCAAAGATTGAGTAGTTAAACCGATTCCGTTAACCGTAAACTGGCTTAATAGTACAATTTGCAGCAGCAATCCGTTTTCAGCGATTACTTCATTTCCCATCGCTGCACTCAGGTTAGTAAAAATAGAGTAAGCAGTAATCATAGCCAGATAGCGAATCAGGATATTGCTTTTGAGTACTACACTCGCTTTCAAAGCTGACCAATTAAAAATATCTTTAAATGCAGGTTATCTTTTCTTGTATAAATTAAAAAACACTCCAATCAAAGCTACCAACAGCGATAAATAATGACTCAAACAGGTTGCTAGTCCCGCTCCCGTACTTCCCCATCCCCAGCGAATAATCATTAAATAGTCTAAAATTACATTAGAAGCATTACCTACAAAAGAAATCAGCAATACTAAAACGCTCATTTCTCTTCCTAAAAACCAACCAATCAACACAAAATTTAGTAACACCGCAGGTGCAGCCCAAATTCGAGCATTAAAATAATTTATACCAAAAACTTCAACATCAGGAGAACCAGCTAAAATAGCAAAACCAAATTTTTGGATGGGATATTGAAAAACTAATATTAAAACAGCTATAAATCCAGCAACTAAAGCACTTCGTAACAAAGCCAATAAAATCGCTTTGTCATCATTTTTTCCCACAGCTTCTGCGGTAATAGCATTAGTCCCATTTCTGAAAAACTTCAAAATCCGATAGAGGTAATCAAACAAAATACTAGCTAAAATTACCCCTTCTAAATGACGAATATCTGCTAAATGACCTAGAAATGCAGTATCAACTATTCCAGATAAAGGCACCATAATATTAGAAATAATACTCACAGATGCCAATCGATAGAAACGAGGTAAAAAGCTGCTGTAGCGAGAGGGAAGCTGGAAGGATAAATTTGATGAACCCATAAAAAAGGTATTTTTTGTTGATAGCTTTGAACGATGATGGGATGCATTTGTTGCAGAAATTCAAAGCAATAAACGTCTACTTCAATTAATCTACGCTGAATTGAAATAGATAAAAGTAATAAATTGGTCACAAAAACAAATGAATTTAAAAATCCCCATATCTAAATTTAAGATAGGGGATTTTAAGCAGAAATAATTTTAAATGGGTTGTCATAGCAAATAACTAATCTAGAGACGTAGCAATACTACGTCTCCCTATCCGCATAATTTGTAACGAAAATTCCCTAAAAATTCAATCTGGAAGAGTCAAAATTTCCACACCATCATCAGTTACCGCAACGGTATGCTCAAACTGAGCCGAAAGTTTTCTATCCTGAGTAATTACAGTCCAGCCATCTTTAAGAAACTTCAGTTTATAAGTACCTTCATTCAGCATCGGTTCAATGGTAAATACCATTCCCTTTCGCAACTTCATTCCGGTATTTCGCTTACCATAATGAGGAACTTGTGGTTCTGTATGAAAGACTCTCCCAACACCATGTCCAACCATATCCCGCACCACTGAGTAGCCATTTGCTTCAGCATATTCCTGAATTGCAGCGCCAATATCGCCAATTCTGCCATCAGGCTTAACTTGAGCAATTCCCCGCATCATTGATTCTTTGGTAACTTCAACTAGCTTTTTAGCTTTATCCGATACATTTCCTACCAAAAACGTTCTAGAAGTATCTCCGTGATAACCATCTAAAATTGGAGTCACATCAATATTGATAATATCCCCTTCCTTGAGGACTTGCTTTGAGTTAGGGATTCCGTGACAAACAACTTCATTAACGCTAGTACAAACATGACCGGGATAAGGTGGGTGATTGGGGGGAGCATAACCTATAGTCGCGCTCACAGAACCATTTGCTTTCATAAAACGAGCTGCTTCATCGTCTAATTCTTTTGTCGTAACCCCTGGTTGTACCATCGGTTCGAGATGATTGAGGAGATTTGCAGCAAGCTTACCCACAACACGCATTTTGTCTAGCTCCCTAGAAGAAAGCAAGACAAGTCCTTTTTTGTTTTGTGTTTTATTTCCACCTATAGAAAGCAAATTCTGATTGTTCATATTTATGTTTGTTTAAACCAAATTTTGTTTAGAGATGCTATGCTATGCTAGCACAGCATAGACTAGCAAATTGCTTATATGTTATATGCTGGATGTAAAAAATATTAAAAATAATCGAGAAAAGCAAATTTAATATGGGTGGTAAAACAAACTTAGATAGAGTAGTTACTTATATTCCTCCCGAGTGGAAAAAAGAACTAGAAGAATGGGGAGAAGCGGATGAGCGTTCGGTTTCTTGGTTGGTTGCGAAGTTGATTGATAAAGCTTTACAAGAAAGACGAGAGCAGAACAATTCTGCGAAAGTAGTGAATATTCGCTGAGGGAATTTTAAACAGGAGCAACGAGGGTGTAACACCTATTTATATTTTTCTCAAAGTCTAAAAATTTCGTTCAACAATTCCAACCAAAGTAAGCATTAATAGCTCTAAATCATCGGGTAGTGAATAAATTTTAATATCTTCCGTAATACGTTTAGATTTAACATCAAGTAAACCAAAACGTTAAACATCTCCAACAGTTACAACCCCATATTGAAATGGCTGTTCTTCTATTATAGATAAAGCGATTAATGCTACAGCCATTTGTGTAAGTCCTCTAGTCAAGTCATCTTTTTTGGGAGCATCCCAATTTTGAACAAATATTTTATCCGACACCCTAGAAGGGTACCGCTACAGAAACAAAGCCCACCTGCGTGGGCTATGAGGTTTATTAGCCCACGCAGGTGGGCTTAGTAATGTTAGCCCCAGGCTTATAGTCTGTTAGCGTTCACGAAGTGAGTCGTCTTATTTTCAAGCACCACCCTTAATCGGTAACTCAATCAAAAATTCAGTTCCTTCTCCCACTTGAGAAGAACATTGAATTTGACCGTGATGTTTTTCAACTATAATTTGATAGCAAATAGGTAATCCCAGTCCCGTGCCTTTTCCTACTTCTTTTGTAGTAAAAAATGGATTAAAAATATTATCTTTTACTTCTTCCGGCATTCCTGAAGCATTATCAGCAATTTTAATTTTCACTTTATCGTTAACTACTTCGGTGGTAATTTCTATATCCAAAGCTGCTTTAGTGGATGTTGTTGGTGATGCAGTAAATTTTTGTTCTAATGCATCAATGCTATTGCTCAATATGTTCATAAAAACTTGATTTAGCTGAGCGGGTAAGCACTCAACTAACGGTAATTCATTATATTTTTTGGAAATATTAATTCCTGGATATTCGCCATTGGGTTTTAGTCGATTGCTCAGGATAAGTAAAGTGCTGTCTAGTCCTTCGTGAATATTTACAGATTTTGAATCGGCTTCATCTTTACGAGAAAAATTACGCAGTGACAGTACTATTTCACTAATTCGTTCTGCTCCGATTTTCATTGATTCGAGTGTTTTTGGTAAATCGGAAATAATAAAATCTAAATCTATTTTTTCAATTTGCTTGTGAATATCTACTGGTAAAGTAGAACTATTTTTTTGACAAGTATTCGCAATTTTTAGCAAATCCCCAACGTATTCATTTACATAAGTTAGATTCCCAAAAATAAAGCTAACAGGATTATTTATTTCATGGGCGACTCCAGCTATGAGTTGTCCCAAACCTGCCATCTTTTCACCTTGAATCAATTGAGCTTGAGTTTGCTTCAATTCTTGTAATGCTTGAGCAAGTTTTGTGGCTTGAATTTTAGTTTTTTCGAGTAATTCTGCTTGCTGAATTGCAATTCCTAATTGCGTACCGACTTGTGCAAGTAGGTTAATTTCTTCATCTTTCCAGTAGCGGGGTTGTGAGTTTTGATAAGCAACTAAAAGCCCCCACAGTTTTTCACCTTGAGAAATAGGAACAAAAGTTTCGTTACGGGGTAAATTATCGTCATCATCATCATTAGAAACTGTGGGCTGAACAATTGGTTTTGTATTAATAAGTGGTTTCCAATCGTCCTTAAATGAATCTGCGACAAATTTACCTCTCCAATCAGAATTAAAGCGATAGATTGCAACTCGTTCGACTTCTAATAATTCTCGTACCGCTTGAGTAGTAGTTTTAAAAATTGTTTTTATATCGAGAGATTGACGAATTTTATCAACAGTTGCAGACAGAAGTTTTTGTCTTTCCATCGCTTTTTCTCGTTCAGTGGCTTCTGCTAGCTGTACCGCTTGGGTCTGAACTTGTTTCAAATACAAATCCTGTTTTAAAGCAATACTAAGCTGTTCGGCTATTTGGCTGATAAATTCGACTTCTGAAGATTTCCAGTTACGGGGATTGCTACATTGATGTATGCAGAGTAATCCCCATAATTCTCCCTCTTTTAATAAAGGAGCAACAACATTAGCCCGAACCTGAAACTGTTCTAGAATTTTTAGGTAACAATGTTTAAATTCCTGTTGATGAATATCGGAAATTGCATTCACTCTACCTTGTTGATAAAGCGGAGCAAATTTCTCGCTAAAGCAGTGGTCATAAACCTTGTTCGCAACGGCTGAAGTCCAACCATTGGCTACATCTTCGTAAATAAACTCTCCTTCCCATTCAGTGGTTGTATCAAAACGGAAAATACCAACTCTATCGACTTTGAGAAGTTGACGTACCTGAGTAATAGTAGTTGTGAAAATAGTTTCTAAATCTAATGATTCGCGAATTCGGGTAATGATACCAGTTAATGCTTTTTGCTGTTTTGCTTGATATTGAGCTTTTAAGAGAGTTTGATTGTGCTGTAAAGCAACTCCTAAATTATCAGCAATTTTACGAGTAAATTCAATTTCTTCTTGTTCCCAATTACGAGGATTTCCGCATTGATGCACGCATAATAAACCCCATAAATCATCTCCTTTGAGCAAAGGAACAACTAAATTAGCGCGAACTTGAAATTCACCCAATATTTGCTGATGATAATCATTCAAATCTGCTGCATAAATATCTGCAACTGCTTGTACCTTACCCTCTTGATAATTAACCGCAAATTTGTCTCCAAAAGTATAGTCGTAAACTTTAGCTGAAACAACAGAATCCCATTCAGCAGCAACACTTTCCCAAACAAATTCTCCTTCCCAATTTTCTTGGGAGTTGAACTGAAAAACTGCTACCCTATCAGCTTTTAACATTTGCTGAACTTCAGTAACAGTTGTTTGAAAAATAGTATCTAAATTCAAAGACTCCCGAATCCGAGCAATTACCCCAGTTAATGTTTTTTGTTGCTTTGCTTGATTCCTAGCTTTTAATAATAATTCTTGTTGCTTTAATGCTATACCCATTTGCGCTCCAGTCTGGGTAATTATTTCCACTTCATCTTCAAGCCAAATTCTAGGTGTGGAATTTTGATAAGCAGCGATTATTCCCCAGAGTTTTTCTCCTTGAAAAATCGGAGCAGTTACAAAAGCTTTTGCTTGAAATTGTTTTAGCAGAGCAATATGACATTCAGCTAATCCAGCTTCATCAATATTATTAATGGTAAATGTTTCATTGCGAACGTAACGTCCACCTTGGGTTTCTTGTAAATGAGTATCATTAACTGTAGGTTGAACACCAACCAAAGAAGTCCATCCCTCTGCAAAAGATTCAGCAACAAAATCACCGCTCCAATCTGGATTAAAGCGAAAAATAGCAACCCGTTCCGCTTGGATTAATTCTCTTAGTTCTTGAGTTGTTGTTTGAAATATAGTTTCAATATCTAACGTTCTGCGAATTTTATTAACAATTTGGGTAATTACTTTGTCACGTTGAGTGGTTTGAGCTAACTTTGCAGCTTGTAATTCTAATTTTTTAAAATATTCAGCTTGTTGAATAGCAACAGCAAAATGTTCAGCAATTAACCGCACAAATTCAATCTCAGATTCCTTCCAATTACGAGTATCGCTGCATTGATGTACGCAAAGCAAACCCCATAAAACATTCTCTTGTAATAGTGGAACAATCAGATTTGCACGAACTTGAAATTGAGCCAATATCTGAACATGACAATTGCTCAATCCCGCTGCATAAATATCAGTAACTGCTTGTACCCTACCTTCTTGATAGTGAATCGCAAACTGTTCCCCAAAACAATGGTCGTAGACTTTCTTTTCAACTACCGAATCCCAACCAGATGCAACATCCTCTGAAACAAACCCCCCTTCCCAATCATTTTCAACATCAAATTTAAATACAGCTACTCTGTCAGCTTTAAGTGATTGACGTACTTGAGTTGCAGTAGTCTGAAAAATAGTTTGTAAGTCTAAAGATTGTCGAATCAGCTTAATTACACTTGCGAGTGCTTTTTGCTGCTGCAATTGTTCTTGAATCTGAGCATTTAAAATATTTGAATCAGATATCATAGTTCTTAAGATAAATAAATTTATATATACTGATAGATTTACTGGCAGCTAAATTTCACAAGGTGCAATTATATATACATCGTACTATATATAACATATCAATTCGTAGTAACCAGTAAAATACGGAAATATTTAGTATTAAAATAGTCATTTTTAATGCAAATTCTTTAGATATAAATGCTATTTGCTAAAAAATAGTTGATTATTTTGTGTTTGATTATTTTAAATATAGAAGTATTTCAAAATACATCTGTTTGAGTTGAGAAAAAATAGTTAATTATTGTATAGCTATATCAGCAATCTGTTTTTCGTACTATCTCTCAAACAACTGCTATTTGTGTAACTTTTATTCATGTTCTAGGATTACAGAAGTAATAACGCACAACAAGATGAACAACTCCTCCACAGAAGCAATTTGGCAAACACCACCACATCCCATCAACCAAATCCTCGAAGCAGCACCCCCACCACAAATCCGTATTTCCCCTAATAGACTGTGGATAGTGGAGTTGGAACAGTCGCAGTTAGTTCCCATCGCTTTACTTTCAGAAAAAGAAGTAGCTGTAGCAGGTTTTCGCTTGAACCCCCAAACCAATGGTCCCGCTCGTCATAATACTTACTACAGTATGAAGATTAAAGCGGTGGATTCTCCCGAAATTGTTAAAACCATTCAGCTACCAGAAAATCCTCGCATCGGTTATGTCAAATGGTCTGACGATAGTCAAAAGCTAGCATTTACCTTAACTCAAGAAACAGGTTTAGAACTTTGGGTTTTAAACATAGCGGATGTGACTATCAAGCAATTAACCCAACCAGTACTTAATGCTGCTTATGGAACTCCCTACCGATGGCTTGATAATGAAACTTTAATTTGTAAATTTGTTTCTCAAACTCGCGGTGAAGCACCAGTTAAATCAAATATTCCACCAGGTCCTTTGATTCAAGAAAACTTAGGTAGCAAAAAACCAACTAGAACCTATACAAATTTATTAAAAAACACTCACGACGAGATATTATTTGAATATTATTTAACTTCAACTTTAGAAAAAATTACTCTCCAAGGAAACCGCAATCAATTAATTCCAGATTCTTTAATTAGTGAAGCAATACCTTCTCCCGATAGCAATTTTATTTTAATTTCTAGTATACATAAACCATTTTCTTACCAAGTACCCGCAGCACGTTTTCCCAAACAAATATACGTAATTGATAATAGCGGAAACCAAATTTATCAAGTAGCAAATTTACCACTAGACGAAGAGCGTTCTATTAAATTTGATGCAGTACGTAAAGGTAGAAGACGCACATCGTGGCGCAGCGATGAAAAAGCTACATTAACTTGGGTAGAAGCACTGGACGAGGGAGACCCCACTATAGAAGTTCCTTACCGGGATGCTTTATTTGTCTTAGAAGCACCTTTCACCGCAACACCAACCCAACTCTGGAAATCCGAATATCGCTTTAATTCTATAATTTGGGGCAAAGCCGATACAGCCATAGTTTATGAAAAATGGTACGATACTCGCCGTTACAAAACTTGGCGAATTTACCCAAATAATCCCCAAACATCAGCAAAATTACTATTTGACCGCAGCTTTGAAGATAAATATAACGCTCCAGGGACACCAATCACAAAATTTGGGGACTATGGATATCAAGTTCTACGTTTTGCAGCAGACGGTCAAAGTATATACCTAAGCGGACGTGGTGCATCTCCTGAAGGTGTATACCCATTTTTAGACAGTTTGAATCTAGAAACCCAGGAAAATCAGCGTTTATGGCAATGTTCAGACCCTTACTACGAGGAAATATTCGCCGTACTTGACGAAGAAGCGGAAAACTTAATTACTATCCGTCAATCTAAAACCGAAGCACCCAATATAATCCAGTATTCTCGGAATAGTAGTGAGAAAAAAATACTTACAAATTATCAAGACCCAGCACCACAATTAGCTGGAGTTCATAAAGAATTAGTACAGTATCAGCGAGCAGATGGAGTGGAACTATCAGCTAAATTATATTTACCTCCAAACTACGACATTGAACGAGATGGCCCCTTACCAACCATATTGTGGGTTTATCCCGAAGAATTTAAAAATAAAGAATTTGCAGGACAAATAACTACACCTGAAAACACCTTTAGCCGTCCTACCCGTGCTTCTGTATTGTTTTTATTAACCCAGGGATACGCAGTACTTTCCGGTGCAACTTTACCGATAATTGGTGAAGGAGACAGCGAACCCAACGATACTTATGTAGAGCAATTAATTGCTGGAGCGCAAGCCGCAATTGATTATATAGTGAACCGAGGAATTGCAGACCGCAAACACATCGGTATTGGCGGACACTCTTACGGAGCATTTACAACCGCAAATTTACTAGCTCATACAGATTTATTTTGTATGGGAATAGCTAGAAGTGGAGCTTACAACCGCACCCTTACACCATTTGGATTTCAAGGAGAACAGCGTAACTTTTGGGAAGCAGAGGAAACTTATATCAACATGTCACCCTTTACCCATGCATCTCAAATCAAAGCACCACTATTATTAATTCACGGTGAAAACGATAGTAATGCAGGAACATACCCCCTACAAAGCAAGCGTTTATATCAAGCACTCAAAGGTTTAGGAGCAACAGTAAGATGGGTCGAATTACCAACAGAAGCACACGGTTATCGTTCCCATGAAGCAGTTAGTCATGTACTTTGGGAAATGGTCAACTGGTGCGACAAATATTTACAGTGAACAGTGAACAGTTATCAGTGAACAGTTATCAGTGAACAGTTATCAGTAAGTAAGTAAGTAAGTAAGTAAGTAAGTAAGTAAGTCGGCACAAATAAACGGAGCTATGTAACAAAATATAAATCACCCTTAAACCCTTACTGCTACTTGCTACTTGCTACTTGCTACTTCCTGGTCTTAACTACGATTTTCAACACCGACCTACTTAGTATTCAACAATTTAGCGAGTACCAGGGATACCCATCATAATTAATTAATGTGGTGGAATAATAGTGAATACCATTTCTTTATAAACATGCGTCGAATTCAGCCCACGCAGGTGGGCTTTGTTATAATAGCCCCAGCCTTCTAGGCTGCGGGTAATTAATGTTAACTGATAACTGATAACTGATAACTGATAACTGATAACTGATAACTGATAACTG
>CAKZYM010001091.1 GCA_937884685.1 uncultured Calothrix sp. | reverse complement strand
AGCGCAACTACAAACCCATCATATTTAATCAGGAACTGCTTTAAATTCCCAATTATCTCTCACCAAATAATTATTAACAGGAAAAAAGGCATAATATTTGGATTCTGAATATCCATTATGCCTTTACCGTGTGAGTGAGAAGAAACTCTGGACACAATTTGAAATGAAATATCTTGTGTCCGATACTCATAACTACTAATTAAGTAGCAAAGACTGTAAAAAATTCTAACCTTGATTAAAAATTGGAAATAACTTCTCAAAACAATACATCTACTTTCGTCATGGCAGAAAAACCAGCGTTCAAGAGATAATTTGTATTGCACTATTTAAGAAATAGGGTAAATTTTGCAGATTAAACTTAGCTTGAATAATTAATTGAATGGATTTTAGACTTTAGCTTCGGAACCCAATTTGCAATTTATTACAAATAATTCCTTCACTAATTAGTCTCTAATTTGGTAACAGACAATCCAAAATAAATGCATCCGTTGTTAAAATCCAAAATCCAAAATCCAAAATCCAAAATCTAAAATCCAAAATGAAGAGTTCTTCCTGGGAATATTCGGATTGCATCCATGTCTCGAATTTAATCTGTTCATTGTCGTTAAATAGAGGCGCGGCAGCGCCGCAACCTCTAGTTAGACAACTTCAATTAGAACTTGAAGGTTGTGTTTAGAACTGCACCGTAAATGGTAGAGTTGCTGTCGGTGTGATTAGGATTGAATACAGCGTATACACCAGGCTGTAAGCTCAATCTGTCGGTAACTTTATGTCTGTAGGTTACATCCAATAAGTAGGAGGTACCGTTGGTTTCTTTGTTGGTACCGCTGGTAACTTTAGGAGGCATACCGAAGGTCATACCTAATACGTTACCCTTCTTAGCGAAGTCTTTGATGGAAGCGAATACTGCCCAGTTTTGTAGGGTAGCTTCGTTGCTGTTTCCATCTTCGTTAACGTTGGTCAAACCGTACCAACCACCAACCTTGGTCTTTTTGCCAAGTCTGGTAGAAGCTTGGATACCGAATGAATCAGAGCTAACACCAGTTACAGTGCTACCAGTGAATAAGCTAGCAGCAGAAGAACCAGTCTTATGAGAGTAATCGGTTCCGCTCTTTCCTTCAGAGTGAACGTAGGTAGCACCAATTTTGAAGCCACCAGCTTTCACGTTAAGCTGTGTACCTACGTCATAGCTACCACCGATACCGTTTCCGGTACCAGCTTGGTTGCCATCAACTGTGGTGTAACCAACTTGCAAGTTAACGTTCTTGTTGAACTTGATAGTACCACCAACACCTTGGTCTTCAGAGTTGGAGCGGTGAGTCAAAGGATTACGCTTAGCAAAGCGAGTGGTTTGAACCTTAGCTTTGTCAGCATCTAAGAAGTCATCCATTCCAGCACCCAAAGCCCATACGCTAGCGCTGATGTTCTTAGAAGGCTTGAAGTTGTAGTTTAACTTTTCAACTTCAACACTACCACTGTCACCTTGAACATCGATACGGCTCATGTTGGTACCAGTACGGTTGCTACCGAAAGAGTCGTTATTGCGTTGGTGTAAACGAACGCGCAACTTGTCCTTACCAGTGAAGCTGCTGGTGATATCCAAGCGAGTACGCTGACCGAAGGTGATTTGGTCTTCAAAGTCATTAGCACCATTAGCACTACCAGCTTTGTCGTTAGGACCGAATACACCACCAGTGATGAATTCAACTTTACCTTTTAACTTAGCGGTTGTAGAGAACTTATTAGCTCCTTCTAATTCGGAAACGCGGAAGTCTAAACCGTCAACTTTACCACGTAGAGTCGCTAATTCAGCAGCAAACTCTTCACGTAGCTTGTTGACCATAGCCATGTCAGCACCAGGATTGGTACCGGAAGGAATCAACTCAACAACGCGGTCCAAGCAACCGTTTAATAGAGCAGCAAACTCATAACGGCTCATGGAACGGTTACCTCTGAAGGTTCCGTCGGGGTAACCAGCAACACAGTTGTAGCGCTCAACTAAAGACTTAACAGACTGGAAAGCCCAATGAGAAGTCTGAACATCAGATAACTGATCTACGGAAGTTACCTGAGCTAACTCATCGACAGAAGTAACTTTCTCAGAAGCGAAAGCACCGTTAGAAACGAAAAATGTTGCAGCTAAAACAACTGGACTTAGCTTCAATACGTTGAGCAAAAGCTTTGCCATGTTAACTTGTCTCCTCACACTATTGGAATTTGGGGAAGTTTCACGTTCAGGTTGATATCTCACATAGGAACCGTAGCATCAGTAATCAGCCAAGAGTTACTGCTTAATTACAAATTCTCGTTTGTATAACATCACTATCTTTAAAAGATATTGAGTTAACAAATAAAGAGATTGGTAAATGCTTGAAATACTCAGAAAACTATTAAATAGTATTCTTGATACTTCTTATTTCTTTTGCCAAATTACTAATACAGGAACTCTGCCTAATACAGTATTAACCTTTAATAATTTTGGACTCCTTCCCTCTCCGATTGCATAATTCAAACCGACGTTTCTAACGTTATGCGGAGTCATTCGCTCTAAAGATTTACTGCTTATCATCAGGCTTTGTCGTTCAATTCCTTCCTTGAGCTATCTGAACTAAATCTATCAGATGAAATCGGCTTTTGCGTGTATTTATGAGAACATTTCAGCAAATAAATCATTTTTTTTATTATTTTGTTGAGCTTTATTTTTAATGTATTTTATTTATTAAGTTTTAGTTATTATTGGTTTATTTAGTATTTATAATTTGCTTTAAGATTATTAATACCTACGTAAAAATAACGTGATTGTGTCCGCATCGTTAGTGTAAGGTGTCCGGAAGAAACATGAGAAAGCGACGTATTAATCTATAAGGTATTAATCATCTCTCAAAACCTCGGAATAAATCCACAGCTTCCCTGAATACCTCTTTATCCCCTTTAATAAAGCAATTACCTTGCTTTTACGTAATTTATACTAATATATTTTCTTTTTCTTAATTTTCTCTTAATGTACTTCACTTTTTATAATATACAACCCTTATTTGTAAATAACCGAGGAAGTATTGATGCTTAAATACATTGATGTTTAAATACTATGTTTTTAATATATAAAAGACTTACAAATTATAAATGCAAAAATATGCTTAGCTATATTTACTATTATCTAAAATACGTTTTTACCAGCAATATATATCTATAAAAAGCAAGTATTTATTGATTCAGAAGGCAGAAGGCAGGAGGCAGAAGGGACTCACGCAACCGGCATATTTTCTCGTAGGGGAGGCAAAATGCGGTGTAGATTTTCTTCCCGCATTATTGCCGTTGCTGTGACATTCGGTTTTCCAAAACCCTTTTAAATCTATGTAGCACTACCTACTTTACTATGTGGTGCGTTAAAAAGTTCCGTTTATAACGCACCCTACAAAAAAAAGACGTAGCATTGCTACGTCTCTACATTTTGGTTTTTATAACATCAAATTATTCCGAATACTCCTCCATGGAAGGACAAGAACAAATTAAATTTCTGTCACCGAAAGCAGCATCAATGCGACCTACAGCAACCCAGAATTTATGTTCTTTTGTCCATGGTGCTGGATATGCAGCTTGTTCGCGGGTGTAAGGATGATTCCATTCACCTACAATTAAACTCTCAGCAGTGTGGGGTGCGTTTTTCAAAACGTTGTCTTGAGCATCCACTTTACCCGCTTCTATTTGTGCAACTTCTTCCCGGATAGAAATCATTGCATCGCAGAATCTATCTAATTCCTCAAGAGATTCGCTTTCGGTTGGTTCTACCATCACGGTACCAGCAACGGGCCACGATACAGTAGGAGCGTGGAAACCGTAATCCATCAAGCGTTTGGCGATATCGTCAATTTCGATGCTCGCTGTTTTCTTCAAGGAGCGTAAATCCAAGATGCATTCGTGAGCAACTAAGCCGTTTTTACCGGTATACAGCACGGGATAGTGTTTTTCTAACCTTTTAGCCATGTAATTAGCATTAAGAATAGCTACTTCGGTTGCTTCAGTTAAACCATCAGCACCCATCATGGCAATATACATCCAGGAAATCACCAAAATACTCGCGCTACCCCAAGGTGCAGCAGAAACAGCACCCACCGATTTTGGATTTTGGATTATGTCCTCCGGACACGCTTCGCTAATGGATTTTGGATTATTTTCTGCTATGGGATTTCCAGGGAGGAAAGGTACTAGGTGAGCAGCGACTCCGATTGGTCCCATACCTGGACCACCACCACCGTGGGGTATGCAGAAGGTTTTATGTAAATTCAGATGACACACATCTGCACCAAAATCACCGGGACGACAAATACCTACTTGGGCATTCATATTCGCACCGTCCATGTAAACTTGTCCACCATGGGTATGAACAATTTCACATATTTCTTTGATTCCTTCTTCAAATACTCCGTGAGTGGAAGGGTATGTCACCATCAAAGCAGCGAGCTTATCTGCGTGTTTCTGCGTTTTCTCTTTGAGGTCATCGATATCAATGTTACCTTCCGAGTCGCAAGCTACAGCCACAACTTTCATCCCGCACATGACCGCACTCGCGGGGTTTGTACCGTGGGCTGAGGTAGGAATCAAACAGATATTGCGGTGGTTGTCTCCACGGCTTTCGTGGTATCTCCGAATCGATAAAAGCCCTGCATATTCTCCTTGAGAGCCAGCATTGGGCTGTAGAGAAATTCCTGCAAAACCCGTGATTTCTCCCAGCCATTTTTCCAGTTGTTCAAATAGCAGCGAATAACCGCGCACTTGTGATAAGGGAGCAAACGGATGAATATTGCCAAACTCTGCCCAGCTTACGGGTATCATTTCGGCGGTAGCATTGAGTTTCATCGTACAGGAACCCAAAGGAATCATCGAAGTTGTTAAAGATAAATCCTTGGCTTCAAGTTGATGCAGATAGCGCAATAATTCCGTTTCTGAATGGTAGCGGTTGAATATTGGGTGAGTTAAGAAATCGGATTTTCGAGCAAATTTTGGATTTTGCGGAAAGTTGACGGTGTCAGTTTCTGTCCCGTCAAACTTTCCAAGAAGGATTTTAGATTTTGGATTGTTTAATTCTTCCCAAGAAAAAGTGAGCTTGTCTCCCCAAGAGAAAATTTCGAGTAAATCTTCTACATCTTCCTTGGTGGTGGTTTCATCTAAGGAAATTCCCAAAGAATTATCATCGTAAATGCGAAGATTAATTTTTTTTGTTTGACAGCGTTCTAGAATATCTTTTTTACTGCGCTTTCCTAAATTAACTCGCAGCGTATCGAAGAAATATTCATTTTCAATCTTGTAATCAAGCTGCTTTAATCCTTCAGCTAAATTAGCAGTGAAAGAATGAACTTTTTGGGCTATCTTCTTTATTCCATCCGGTCCATGGTAAACCGCATACATACTAGCCATCACAGCTAATAATACTTGTGCGGTACAAATATTACTAGTTGCTTTTTCGCGTCTGATATGTTGTTCGCGGGTTTGCAATGCTAAGCGTAAAGCGGGTTTACCTTGGACATCTTTTGATAAACCAACAATTCGTCCCGGAACCTGACGCTTATACTTCTCCTTGGTTGCAAAGTACGCTGCATGAGGGCCACCATAACCCAAGGGAATACCGAAACGTTGAGTACTTCCAACAGCAATATCAGCACCAAATTCCCCTGGTGGAGTTAATAAAGTCAAGCTCAGTGGGTCAGCAGCTACAGTTACTAAAGCTCCGTACTCATTGACTTGAGCGACAAAATCCCCATAGTCATATAT
>CAKZYM010001090.1 GCA_937884685.1 uncultured Calothrix sp. | reverse complement strand
TTTTGCGGAGTGGGTGGTGATATCTTTAATTTAGTAACAGCTTTGGTTGGAATAGCAGTTTTTTCGGGAATATTACCTTCAATATCTTGGAATACGTGACCAATACCACCTGGTAAAATATCTATTATTGCTTGAGTACCGGAAAACCAAGTCTTTAGATTAATATTTTTACTTTGTAACTGTTTGTTTAATTGAGTAATCCATTTTGCAACTGGTAGTCCAAGTTGGGGATTTGCTGAAGCAAGGGTTTTTACTAAGGTTTGACAAAAGTCTTCGGATTTATGAATACTTGTTTGGGTAACTATTAAACATTGTCCGTATTCGGTGGAGGATTGTAAATCTTCTATCCAATTTTGAGCGGATGAAACTCCAGAATCGGGACTGACTAAGTTTAGAATAACTATTTGCTGGGTTTTTTGAGCTTGACGTAATATTTTTCTAACATAAGAACGACTCAAATAAACTCCCGAACCTAGTATTAATCTACCTTCTCCGTCTTCTGTTTCTTTGACACAACCTCGTAAATACAGTAAACAGGTGGGGATACTGTCAACTCTTGCTATTTTTTTATTAACAATTTTTTCTAATTCTTCCGTGGTTTGGATAAATTTTTGAATTTCTCCTCGAACATCCGACCAATTTTTATTTTTTTGATGAAAACATTCGACTTCAAAACCACCTGCACCAGCTAAGACTCTACTCAAATTATTGCTAGAATCCCGATTTATCAACCCATCAACTACAAAAGCACGTCTTAACTGCTGATTTTGAGTTTCAACTGAAGAGGGTTTGTACCCGACAATTAATTCTCCTACACCTTCAACAATTCTCTTAGGTGTTTGTTGGGGATACTCTGGATAAAGTCTGCTGTCTCCACGACTTAATTTTTGCTGATTTATCAAACGTACCTGATGATTTAATTTATCTATATACTGTACCGTTTGACGATAAACATATTTATATAACCCATCAGCATCAATAAAACCAGTGTTATCTGCTGCTTCCCCCGACAACCCCTTCATTAAATAATAGGTGAACACCCCATGTCCCAACTCGGGAAATTCCCAAGACTTTTGACCGCGATCGCAACTGAGTAAAGCACAGAAACCCTTGCTCTGAGAAGCTTTTTGTCTCAATACGCTCATCAATTGGGGAGTAGAATTTAAGGCTGGAGTTTCTGCATCCCGAGAAATCCCATTCGACCCCAACAATCCCATATCACCACTATGACAAGTATCCAAACATAATAACTGTTGTTTAGCAGGACTTTTACTCAAAATTTCGACCAATTCCTGCATCGGTAAACCAGTATTCAACAAATTTTTTTGATTAGTATCGGAAAAACATAATACAGCTTCTTGAGTTTGCGGGTCTAACATCCCGTGTCCCGAGAAATACAGCATTATAGAATCGTTAGGTTGAGATTGAAAAACTATTTTCTTCAAACTTTCGCGAATATTATTTAATTCAGGAGTTTTTGAAGCAAAATCGTGATGTACCACAATTTCCTTATTCGGAAATCCTTCAGTCGCTTTAACTAATGACTCCTCCAAACCCTGACAATCCAAAGCTGGATAACGTAAAGAAGGTAAACCGCTATCTTGATAATCGTTTACACCCACCAATAACAGCCAAAGTTTAGCCTCACCTGATTTTAATGTATAACTTGAATCGCTCGAACCAATACCAAGTGGCATAATCTTTTAACCTTCTACAATTAACTATATATACTTAAAACTTAAAAGTTATTTTATGAATTTCGTGTTTATCACACTAAAAAAAATATTGCAACGCAATCTCGTAGATTCTTAACATAAATTCAAATTTTCATTGATAGAGATAAGGTAGATTAATCATAATTATATAAATAGGAATCTAAATAGTTCTAAACAGCAGCTTATCGAAGTATTATCCAACCCAAGATTGACCATTAACTACAATATAATTAGCAATCGGGAAGAACTAGAGAAGAATTTTTCTAATTAGATATTTGCAATTAGAATTTAGCGAAACAGTATTCAAAACCAGCCTTTATAATCATTCGTCAATCATTAATAGTTTTTTGTAATTTGTTTTGTAATCCTAAAATTAACAGATTCCCCTAAATACTATATAGGGGGGATTTTGATGGATTATGCAGTTAAGAATTCTATTTTAGCAATTAAAATATTAAATTAAATTTCTATATATTCGGAAGTATTGACAAAATTGAGTTATTAGTAACAACTTTGAATAAATTGGAAATAAACAACAGTTGGTGAGAGTGTAAAATTGCATCTACTATGTAAATGACAACATTTATGATGTACTTATGCATTAGTTTTGGGTAAATTTTATGCGCTCTCGTCAAGGAATAACTGAATTATTTGCAACTTTCCTGCAATTTGATGCCGATAGAGTCATCGGTTGGGCTACCGATGCTAGACTGAGGAGAAATATCAGCAATCGTCAGCAAAAATTATCAAAACCAGAAGATTCAGAAGATTTCTGGGTATCCTACTGGTACAAAGAATGGCAATCCCAACAGCAGAATTTAGCTAGCGGACATTTATCGGCTTATTTACAGGAAGTTTGTTACTGGGCTGCGAATAAAACAGCAACTCATTTTTCTTCGGGACAATTTACCTTATCCGATTGCTTTCAAGCCATAGTCACCAAAACTGATAAAGTATTGCAAGGATTTAAACCCGATATGGGGTTTAATATCAAAAACTACGCTAGTGCGATTTTCAGCAGCGAACTCAAAGAATTACTCCGACAGCAGAAAGAAGTTGATATTTCCACAGATTGGAGATTGTTGCGGAAAGTTACTCAAAAACGCTTGGTAGAATCTTTAGAGAATGCTGGATTAAATCCACAAAACGTTCAAAGTTATGTACTTGCTTGGAAATCCTATCAAGCTTTGTACGCTCCCCGTAAAGAAAAGGGAACTCGTAAACTAAGTAGACCCGATGATGCTGTGTGGGAAAGTATTGCTAATCTTTATAATCAAGAACGTCAAACTCAACTTGCTCAACCCGGCCCCGAATCCAATGCTGAAACCATAGAAAAATGTTTGATTGCTTCTGCTAAAGCGGTACGAGCTTATCTTTATCCCAATATGGCCTCCTTGAATGCCACAACGGGAGATAATTCGGGAGAATTTCAAGATATATTACCCCAACTTCGACAAGATTCCCTACTTTCGGAAATTGTTGTTCAAGAAGAAATTGAGGAGCGAAAATCTCAGCAATCACAAATTAGCGATGTTTTAATTGCTGCAATAAATGAATTAGATAAAGAAGGACAAAATATTCTCAAATGCTATTACCAAGGGAATAAAAAGCAATCTCAGATAGCGAAAGAATTGGGAGTAAAACAATACACCATATCCCGTCGTCTGACCAAGTGTAAAGATACATTATTAATTAAATTAGCCACTTGGACAAAAGAATCGATGCATATTTCCTTAGACTCGTCCGTACTAGATTATATGAGTACAGTTTTAGAGGAGTGGCTGCAAAATTACTATAAACCTGAAAATGTGAATTAGGAAAGAACTACAATTTAAATTCCCACAGAGGCCAACCAAAATGACAACTGATTTAGAAACGCTAAGTATAAATAACCCTACCAACTTATGGTTAGAAATTCCTGAAAACCAACAAACCAATATTTGGGAAAAAAGCCAAGCCTTTTCTACAGACAATCGTCGCTGGATGGCTTATCTCAACAACTTGAGTTTAAAAACATTTTTACCTTGGTTTAAAGAAGAATACGCTCAAAACGCCAAAGTATTTCCGAATTCCGCGACTTTACCAAGCATTTGGGAAGTGACCAACGGTACGGGAATCAGTTTCAACGGTAAAAAATTAGTTTTGATTCCCAGCGAAGCTTTAGATATATCGGAATTACGAGTTCCCCAAGAATGGGTTGATATTCCGAATTGGAGTGCTGATTATTATTTAGCAGTACAGGTAAACGTAGAAGAAAGCTATATCAGAATTTGGGGTTATACATCCCAAGCAAATTTAAAAAATAAAGGAACTTACGACGCTAACGAAAAAACTTATTGTTTGGACAAACAGCATTTAATTTCCAACTTGAGTATTTTATCTATAGCAGCTCAACTTTGTCCCGAAGAAATTACCAAAACCGAAACTGCGACCTTAGCGGAATTATCCACAACTCAAGCAGATAATTTAATCACTCGTTTAGGAAATTCACAATTAATTAATCCCCGTCAAGCAATACCATTTCCCATGTGGGGAGCGCTTTTAGAAAATGGTGCTTGGAGACAGGGACTTTACGAACAGCGTCAAGGAATGTCAAGACAGTGGTCAATTCGTCAGTGGATGCAAAACGGAGTTTCGGAAGCTGCGAAACAATTCGGTTGGGCTACTGTTGATTTAAGAGCGAGTTTTGAAGGTTCCAGAGGAACAACAGCACCAGCACAGTTACCAACTTTAATTAGAAAAATTGCCATTTCCGGTGCGGAATATGAATTGTTAGTTAAACCAAAGGGTGAAATTCAAAACAGAACTTGGAGATTTGAATTAAGACCGGCCACCGTCGGAGAGATGATTCCCGTCGGAGTAAAATTGATGTTATTAACAGAAGATTTACAGCCATTCGATGGAAATCAAGCTCAAGCCAAAAAACCCGTAGAAAGACTTTATGTTGATATTGCTTTAGGTGAAGATGAAGAAGGTTTGGTATGGAAGACCGAACCCGTATCTGATGATTATGATTATGAAGCTTTGTATTTATGATTGAGGGAGTAATGAGTAATGAGTAGCGAGTAGCGAGTAATGAGTAATGAGTAATAAAAAGAGATTTTAAAATTTTTTTAATTATATAGAGTGTTGGGTATTTGGGGATGGGCTGGAATGCTTATCCCACAAGACTTTTTTGCTAAATCATGAATCGACGGTAGATTGCGAT
>CAKZYM010001089.1 GCA_937884685.1 uncultured Calothrix sp. | reverse complement strand
AACTTTCCGCAAAATTTCTCTTGTTGGCCACGCTCACTTAGATATGGCTTGGTTATGGCCGGTGAGCGAAACTTGGTCAGCGGCAAAAAATACTTTTGCATCGGTTTTAAAGCTGCAAGAGGATTTTCCAGAGTTGATTTTTTGTCATTCTACACCCGCTCTTTATGCTTGGGTCGAAGAAAATTGTCCCGATTTATTTGCTCAAATAAAAAAAGCTGTAAAAAACAACCTTTGGGAAATTGTTGGTGCTTTTTGGGTGGAACCGGAATTAAATATAATTTCTGGTGAGTCGATTGTTCGTCAATTGTTATACGGTCAACGCTACGTAAAAGAAAAATTTGGAGAATTCTCTACAGTCGCATGGCTTCCAGATAGTTTTGGTTTTTGCTGGACTTTACCTCAATTTATGGTTTCGGCAGGTGTGGAATACTTTGTCACTCAAAAGCTGATTTGGAACGACACCACAGATTTTCCCCACGGCACTTTTTGGTGGCGATCGCCAGATGGAAGTGAAATATTCAGTTTAATGTCAGCGCCGATTGGTGAAGGTATCGACCCCGTAAAAATGGTAGAATACGCCATCGCTTGGGAAAAACAAACCGGTGTAAAAAATTACCTTTGGCTTCCCGGAGTCGGCGACCACGGCGGTGGTCCCACCCGCGATATGCTCGAAATCGCCCGACGCTGGCAAGATTCACCCCTATGTCCCGAATTTGAATTCACCACCGTTGAGAAGTATTTGGAAGAAATTAAGGAAGAAGAATTTAGAGAGGGGGAAGAAGGGGAAGAGGGGGAGAGGGGGAAGATAATTACCAATTACCAATCCCCAATCCAAAATCCCAAATCCAAAATCCAAAATTGGAACGACGAACTATATCTAGAATTCCATCGCGGTTGTTACACTACTCACGGTGACCAAAAGCTTTATAATCGTCGCGGTGAAAATTTACTGTATGAAGCGGAATTATTCGCGAGTTTGGCAAGCATTACCAGTGGTGTAGATTATCCAAAAGCTGAAATAGAAGCAGCTTGGAAAAAACTTTTATTTAATCAGTTCCACGATATTTTACCCGGTTCCTCAATCCCGGAAGTTTACGAAGATGCAGAACCAGAATGGCAGGAAATGCAAAATACTGCAACGGAAATATTAGAGCAATCTTTACAAACTTTAGCTAATAGAATTAACTTACCTCAGCCACCAAAACCCGATAGTTTACCTGTTGTTGTTTTTAATTCTCTCAATTGGCAGCGTTCGGAAGTTGTATCTATTTCTTTACCTGGGGAAGCTAATAATCAGCAATGGCAAGTTTACGATAGTTCGGGTAATCAAATTGCTTCTCAAATCGATGTTGAATCAAATTTATTATTTCTAGCAAACAAGATTCCTGGAATTGGCTATAATCTATTTTGGTTAACTCCTCAAGAAACTTCATCACAAAATCAATCAGAAACTATAGCGCTACAGTTTAGCAATCAAAAAACATCATCACAGAATCAGTCAAAAACTATAGCGCTACAGTTTATTTTGGATAATGAATTTTTGCGGGTAGTCGTAGATGAAGAGACAGGGGACTTAAAGAGCGTTTTCGATAAATTGAATAATCGCGAAATACTTTCAGGAAATGGTAATCAACTGCAAGCCTTTAAAGATGAAGGTCAATATTGGGATGCATGGAACATCGACCCCAATTATGCTGAGCATATCTTACCACCATTGAAATTAAAATCTATCGAGTGGCTCGAACAAGGTTTATTACAGCAGAAAATACGGGTAGTTCGTCAGTTGGGAGAATCGGAATTTATTCAAGACTATATTTTGCAAGCTGCTTCCCCAGTTTTGAAAATTCAAACCAAAGTTAACTGGTTAGAACGCCACGTTTTAGTAAAAGCAGCCTTCCCCTTAAATTTAGAAGCAGATTTTGCCACTTATGAAATTCCCTGTGGAGCAATTCAACGGACAACCAAACCCGAAGCAGCAGCAGAAAAAGCTAAATGGGAAGTTCCCGCATTACGTTGGGCTGATTTGACCGAAGAAGGGGAGACAAGGAGACAAAGAGACAAGGAGATAGGGAGAAGAGAAAATTCTTATGGTGTGAGTTTATTAAACGATTGCAAATATGGTTATGACGCTCAACCAAGTCAATTACGTTTGAGTGTATTAAGAAGTCCGGAATGGCCGAATCCAGAAGCAGACAAAGGTAATCACGAATTTAGTTATGGCTTGTATCCCCATGAGGGAAGTTGGGAGAAAGCACAGACAGTAAAGCGCGGATATGAATTCAATCAGCCTTTAAAAGCAGTACTTTGTGAAAATAATGCTTGTGAAAATAAATTGCAAAATCAAACATTGAAAGACAAAGCCAGCTTTATAAATATATCTAGTCATTCCGCTGAGAATTTAATCTTGATGGCATTCAAGCAATCTGAAGACAATCCCCAACAATGGATTCTGCGCTGTTACGAAAGCAATGGAGAAAAAGCAGAATTTCAACTTACCAGCGATATCGGCTTGAATGTAAAAGAATCTGTAGATTTATTAGAACGTCCTCTACCGAATTCAGAAAATTCATCCGAATCAACATTTACAATCAAGCCGTGGAAAATCGCAAGCTTTACAGTGAACAGTTATCAGTGAACAGTTAACAGTTATCAGTGAGCAGTGAGCAGTGAACAATTAGGGGTTGGGAATGGGGATTTTAAATTCTTAACTCCTAACTCCTAACTCCTAACTCCTAACTCCTAACTCCTAACTCCTA
>CAKZYM010001088.1 GCA_937884685.1 uncultured Calothrix sp. | reverse complement strand
ATGTGTCTCTAGATAGATAAAAACAATTCATATCTCAAATATATTTTATTAATCCAAGTAGCATTGAATCTAATTTTCAATCAATTATATAGCAATTAACTGGCTCAACTTAGATGAAAAATGCTTTGATTATAATTTCTAAATTATAACTATTATCTCCTAACTAGTTGTAGGATATTAAGTAAATCTCCGGCATTAAAAGGCTTAGCTAAAAAACCTTGAATATCAATATTATTAGACTGTGTTAGAGCTTCATTAGAAACCAATCCACTCATGGCAATAATTTGCACTTGTGGATTCATTTGTTGCAAGGTACGGATAGTTGTTATGCCATCCATGGAAGGCATCATGATATCTATTAAAACAATATTAATTTTATCTTTATGCTGCACATATTTTGCAATCGCGTCTATCCCATCTTGAGCAGTAATGACGCGAAAATTATAAGTTTCAAGAGTGGTTTTTATAATTTCACAAATTGCAACTTCATCATCTACAACTAATATTAATTCATTGTTTCCAGTAGGTAGCTGTTCCCGCTCTGATATAGCTAAAACATCTCCTTCGATGCTTGGTAAATAAACTCTGAATTGGGTAGATTTAGCAATTTCGCTAGATACTTCAATAAAACCACCATGATTTTTAATAATACCCAAAACTGTTGATAAACCCAAACCCGTACCTTTTCCTACTTCCTTAGTAGTGAAAAATGGGTCAAAAATTCTATCTATAATTTGAGGAGCAATCCCAATTCCAGTATCGGAAATAGTCACTAAAATATAAGAGCCTACTTTGGCTTCTATATTCATTCTGGCATAGCTTTCATCGATAAATTTATTTTCTGCTTCAATACTTAAAATTCCTCCCTCAGTCATTGCATCGCGAGCATTAACAACTAAATTCATAAATACTTGATGCAGTTGGGTAGCATCTCCCGAAACCGTCCATAAATTTTGTGGTAAATTCCTTTCGATAGTAATACTTTTAGGAAATGTACCTTTAGCAAACTGCTCAATATCTTTTAAAATATGCTTGACTTGTAACACCGTCCGCTTACCTTCATTACCACGAGCGAAGGACAGAACCTGCTTCACCAAATCTGCTCCTCGTTTAGCATTCGCTTCCAAAATTTTCAACATTTCGCTCGAAGTCTTATCAACATTGCTAAGCTTATGCGGTAATAGTTGAGATATTGCCAATATAGGTGTCAGCATATTATTCAAATCGTGAGCGATTCCACTTGCTAATGTTCCCAGACTTTCCAGACGCTGAATCCGTAAAAATTGACTTTCAAGCAGTTTATTTTCGGTAATGTCAGTATCTACTGTCAAAATTGATTTAGGATTTCCAGCTTCGTCGCTCACCAAAGTCCACCGACTAGCAACAGTAATATCTCTACCCTGTTTAGTAACTTTTTTTAATTCACCCTGCCACGAACCACTACGCTTAACTTCTTGCATAGCCTCCATTAATTCCGGAGTAATTTCTTTAAATAACAGCTTGTCGGCTGCTTTACCTATAGCTTCTTGTGCAGTCCAACCGTACATCCTTTCCGCGCTTTGATTGCAGTATAAAATTATTCCTTCTAAGCTTCTTAACAAAATTGCATCTGTAGCCACATCAAGCAATACTGCTTGTTCCGCAATTTTCTCTTCCGCTTGTTTACGTTCGGTTATATCTATACAAGAGCCAATATAGCCTTCAAAATTTCCATCAGAATTAAATCTAGGAGTCCCTTTATCCAAAATCCAACGATAGTCACCATTCTTATCTTGTAAACGGTACTCCATTGAAAAAGCTTGATGAGTATCAAAAGAATCTTCGTAGACCTGAACACATCTAACTCTATCGTCTGGATGCACTCCCTTAGCCCCGCCATTGCCAATATCTTGCTCTAAAGTTCTCCCAGTAAATTCCAACCACACAGCATTGAAATAGTAGCAAAGCTTGTCATATCCAGACATCCAAATCATTACAGGAGCGGTATCAGCCATCTTCCTGAATCTTTGCTCGCTCTCTCGTAATGCTGACTCTACTTGCTTATACTGGCTAACATCTTTAGAAATACCGTAAAAACGGACAATATTTCCTCTGGTATCCCGTTCTATTTTTCCACAAGAAAATGCATAACCGATGGAACCATCAGAGCGTATAAAGCGGAATTCGGTTTCATAGGGAATACCTTTTTCGATAGCATTTATCGTTAACTGATTTACCCGTTTTCTATCATCGGGATGAATAAACTGGCTTATAGTTTCAATTTTGGGTGTAGAATTGCCTTTATCGCGGTTGGTAAACCGATAAAATTGTTTTGACCACCAAGTTTCATCTGTAGTCAAATCCCAAGACCAGCTACCAATTTTCGCAATTCTTTCTGCTTCTTGTAGCAAAGCTTCAGTTTGACGTAACTTTTCTTCAGCTTGCTTTCGTTGGGTAATATCGCGAATTACGGCCAACAAACCAATTTTGTTACCGCTATTATCATTTAATAAGCTAACTGATAGCTCAACATAAATTTGCTCGCAATTCTTTTTTATATGAATATTTTCTCCCTGCCACCAACCATTTTTAGCTAAGTTTTCTTTCGCTATTTCTTTGTCATCTGGATTCAACCAGCGATATTCATAAACTGTTTTTAAACTACGTCCGATAAATTCACAAGCATTAATATTATATTGACGCTCGGCACGCTTATTTAGATAAATAATATTATATTCGTTATCGATAGCAATAACTGCATCGCTAACGTGAGCTAAAATATTTGCATCAAATCTAATTTGAGATTCTGATGCTGAAATAACATTGTTTTCTTGTTTAAAATCAGTATTGGGATGTTTTAAATTTTGAAGAATACCATAATTTTTATCTGCAATAGATTCTAAGATTTGACTTTTCCGAATAATTCCCAGCAACCTATTATCATTATCTACAAATGGTAAATAAGAAATTTGATGCTGCTGCATTATCTTTAAAGCTATCAGAATATCTTGGTTAGGAGTTTTTTGCAGTGCTATTACTTCTCTTTGCATAACTTCACCTATTCTTATAGATGATAAATCTCGACCAGAAGCAGCGAGTCTAAGAGCATCAATTTTAGTAAATATTCCCACCAAACGACATTCTTCAGTTACTAAAACGCAGTTTGCTTTTTCTTCATTTGCATAACTTACATTCAGCATTAAAGTAATTGCATCATTTACCAAAACATCGGGTGTGACTGTCAAATAATAAGTTTCGAGAACCCGATTTAAAGCAAGCAAGTCATTGAGATTGCTAATAGATGACATAATTAGAATGCCCTGCCAATTCATGAAGGCAATTAAAACAACGAATATTACTTATTTCAGTCAATTTTCATGAAAAACAGCTAATAGATATCAAATAAAATCTGAGAGAAATAAAAGAAGTAACACAAATATTGTAACTATTTTTTTGTTTTCTATTCCCTATCCCCTATCCCCTATTCCCTTTTAAAATATTACTTTTCAAACTTTACTTATAATTTCTACCTTTCCTGTTTGACCTATTTCGTTTTCATCAGGAATTATTCCTTGTACAGTAAACACCGAGCAAGAAGCATGATGAAGTACATAATTGCTAACACTACCCATCAAAAGCTCGCTCAGACCCCGACGACCCCGACGACCAATTACAATTACATCAGCCTCCCAATTTTGAGCAATATCGCAAATAATTCGAGATGGTTCACCAATATTTTGTGAAAATTCAGCTTTCACCCCTAATTGTGTAGCTTGTTGACACAACCAATTCAGCCAATTTAATCTATTTTCTTTAAGCTTTTCCCAGTCATTTAGATATGTACTATTATTTCTTTGCAGTTGGGGATAAAGAATAGTTGGTTGTAAAAATAAAGGGTCAACATATTGTTCGTCGAAGGGAGATAAAACGTGTAAAAGCATTAACCTAGCATTCGTTACCCTTGCCAAAGATACAGCTTCATCAAATACCTGTTGGTTTGATTCGGAATTATCAACTGCTACAAGAATTTTATTTAACATGATATTAATCCTCACTTAACTGCTAACTACTCGCTGCTAACTGTTAACCAATTCATTTATAAACAAATAATATGAGGATTTTGTGAGCATTAAGTTATACGTAGCGAAAATCTCACAGCTTTCTCATATTTATCTTCTATTTTATAAACATTACAGTTTATCTACCGATTTTACAAAAATATCAATCTTTGAAAAATAGGGGTAAAAACAATGATGCACTACTGTCCTTGCTGTAGAGACACGCTTTTATGCCACATTAGCCATAATCATGTTTATTGGTTTTGCCCAAGTTGCTGGCAAGAAATGCCTGTATGCGCTTTAGGAAGCTATTATTCACTCGCAGAAGCAATATCGAGCAAAGTATCTAAAAAGCATCAGAAATTAGAACAACCAGCCTTAAGTTCACAGAAAGTATTGATAAATAATTTCTAACTTACTTTCATGCAATCTTAGTTTCTGAATCAATAAAATCCTTGATTAAATAATACTTTAAGCCAACGACTTTATTAACCACTCCCTATTTACTTTAGGGAGTGGTTTATTATTGACATGTTAATAAAAATAAATAAATATTGACATTTATGAAGTAAAGCAAAGCAGCATTGACTTAATATTTTAATATTTAAATTAAGCCTTTTTATCTCGACTTCCAAACTTTGAAGCCTAACAAGCTATAGGCATGAAAATATTAATTGTAGAAGATGACCAATATGTTGCTGCTTCGTTGAATCTAATTCTCGCTCATCAAAACTATGTGGTTGAAACTGCTTTAGATGGAGAAGAAGCTTGGGGATTTATCAAACTTTTTGATTACGATTTAATTATCTTAGATATAAGTTTACCATTACTAGACGGTATTAGTCTTTGCCGACAAATGCGTTCTGAAGGTTTACAAACACCAATCATGCTCTTAACAGGTTTAAACTGTCCCCATGAAAAAGCTGTAGGTTTGGATGCTGGTGCAGACGATTACATGGTAAAACCGTTTGATGAAGAAGAATTAACTGCTCGTATTCGAGCGCTTTTACGAAGAGGGAAAATCAAATCTTTCCCTATTTTAAGATGGGGTTCTCTAAAACTTGACCCTATAAGTTATAAGGTTACTTATAATAAACAACTTTTAGCCCTAACCCCCAAGGAATACGCTTTATTAGAGCTTTTTTTACGAAATACCCATAATGTATTTAGTTGCAACATGATTTTAGACCATCTTTGGTCTTACGAAGATGCTCCCACAGAAGAAGCTGTTCGCACTCATATCAAAGGATTGCGAATGAAATTGAAAGCTGTAGGTGCATCTGGGGATATTATTGAAACTGTTTATGGTATTGGTTATCGTTTGAATCCAATGGTTGAAGAATCGGAAGAAGCATTTTTGACCGGTTCGTAATAGTTTGGACAAGGGGAGAGGGGGA
>CAKZYM010001087.1 GCA_937884685.1 uncultured Calothrix sp. | reverse complement strand
AACCTTTTCAGGGTGATGGAGAATTTTCTTCAGTTACGATTCCAACAGCATTTTCCTTGAGCCAACTTTCAATAAGTTCGTCTGAAATATCAGACATATTTAATCCTTTAAGGAAACAGGTTGTTTTAAATGAGTCTTTTATCTCTGGAGACAAATAAACTCTAATCGAAGCTTTACCTTGTGCCACGCCACCTCTTAACCAATAAACTTATTTATCAGTTTATTAGTGAATTAAAGCAGAGGGATAATAATGCATCGGTTGATGCAAGCATCGGTTGACTTAGGCATCGATGCACTGATATCTTATCACCATATGAAAAACATGCAACCCCTACCCCACGGGAACCCCTACCCCAATCCCCGTGAAGCTTCCTTATGTCCTATGAACTTCAAAAAGATTGAACCAGATTTCAACTACATAGCCGAACGGTTATCAGAAGTGATTGGTCAAGTAAAACAAGATTCTTTAGAGCCTATCGTCAAAACCTTTATGGAAAGCCTAGAATTTAATGGCTATACGGATTCACAAATCTTAAATTCTATAGGTGACTATTACTATTCAAAAGATGCGAAAAAATACGAACCTTTGGTTAGCCGATTAGAAAAAACAGTAGTAGAAGCGAGGATTATTAATGGTGAAACAGTTCTTTTTGATTAATCCAGCGCGAATAATTCGGGATTTAATATTCCGCTACCGCACCCGAAACGATGTTTTTCTAAATGGCTCAAAATATTGCTACCGATGCCACCAAAACGTAGACTACGACCGGGCTTTTGAGTGCGGGCTGAACAATCCGGAACGATGCCCTATAGAAACAATCCCGTTTTAGAAAATAAATGTAAATTTTTATGAAGCAAGCAACCCCCGAAGGGTTACTCGCCTCGTGGATGTGTCGCCTACCGCCAAGTAAACAACAAAGGAATTCTATCAAGATGCCCAGAAGAAAGGAACCTGGAAGCCTAACCGGGTCAAAACGAGTCAAACAAGAGAAAGCAGCTTCCGCTGGTAGTCGCGCTAAGAAGATGGCAGAACAAGCGGGGACCGCATTAAAAGACGCGGCTAAATCAACAATTTCTAGCACGGGACAAGCTGCTATCAATACCGCTGCTACTGCTATCAGTTCCACAGCAAACGCCACCACCACAGCAGCATCCAAAGCCAGACAAGCTGTTACCGATGGCATTCAAGCCCGTAACGCGCTTGTGGGGGAGAAGGGTTACAGCGGTCAACTTTCCCAAACAACTACCAACAGTGACCCCTACGGAGGTTTAGCACTCCCAGAATTGAATTTAAGCAGCCTTATCCCTACTGACCTGCTTAATCCCTCTGGCTTACCAGAATGCAGTCACGAACAGCTAAATCAAGGGTTATCTCAGTACGCTAGCGCTAGCCGCGCTATGCAGCTTTACCAAGCTGGCTACAAATACATTGCCGATGTCGGTAAGGTCAAACAGTCATCCCATAAAGCCCAATCTTCAGTCATTAAAAGAGTGACTGAGGAAGTAAAAGTACAGCAATCGATTGTTGATTTTGATGTTGCGAATATTGAATTAGAACAGAAATTAGAAAAGCGTAACCAAGCAGAAGAAACATTAAAACAAGAGCAAATTAAAACTGTAGCTGCTATCAATGAAACTGATATCAATTTAACAAAAAGTTCTATTTTTACTCCTCACATATATATAGGTACATATCTCAATTATTTTTGTTACTGAGGACTTATCTTTAATACTTTTTTTTTGCCTGATATAGTATTATTAATAACTATGCATTTCTAAGTAATTTTACATTAGTTTAGCATTACCTCTGTATAGCTATGCTATGTCTATAGCATTGCATATAATTACCAAATTTTACTGCTTCTATAATTTTTTAACTACTCTAGCATTGCCTCAGCATTACTGTCGCATTACTGCAATCCGTTGCGAGCGAGCCGTTTTATCGTGATGGGGGTCTCTTGGGACAAGGTATGAATAGAGACGCTTATTTCAATCAATAGCCCCTACCAAAATTTTTTAATTATCCTGCAAATACGAAAAATAATGTGAATTACAAAGAACTACCGTCACACTACAAAACGAAGACACTTGCAGAAAATAAAATATCCCACCGACGGTAGGACATTTAATTCAATCGTGACAGGTTTAGATACTTGTAATGGAGAGGAAAACTGTTCGCTTTGATAATCAATTTCAAAAGCTGTTAGATGCCGTCTCCGCAACTTTCTAATAACAGTTACTCATTATTTTTATTAGCTCAATCGGGGTTTAAAACCCCACCGTCAATAGGCGTGCTAGTAATTGGTTGGGGTAAAAACCCCATCTAATTACCTCTCCCTCCCTCA
>CAKZYM010001086.1 GCA_937884685.1 uncultured Calothrix sp. | reverse complement strand
AAAAAATTGGGTCAACATGAGTAAATCATTGATATCAGTTATAGTATTCGGATTATTATTATTCCTTCTATCTCCTTTTAGCGGTCTTGCAGCCTTAATGTTAGTGTTATTTATTGCTGCGACTTATAATGTTGTGATTAATTTATTTCGAGCATTTATAGGTGAAAATAAAGCTGATGCTAACGAATCTTGAAGGTAGGTAATTAAAGTGATTCAATCATTATGATGGTAATTAAAATCATTTGTTTTCGCATTTAGATTTTTTTGATTAGGTCGAAAAAACCGTAAGTAGTAAAATGTAAAATGCTAAGTTAATTTAATTATTTTGTAGCGCTTTCTGTAAATCTTTCACCTATAAAAATATTTGTTTTAGAAATTTTTTTTTGATTTGTCTACCTTATAAAAAAATGCTGTGAGCGAGCCAAATTTCAAATTAGCAATGTTATTAAATTGACATCTTCTATATTTGTAATAGAGTATCATCAATTAAGCTAGATACTCGCAATAATAAAATAATTCTTATGACATACGAATCTCGCGCTCAAGCAATCAAGCAAATCACCGAACGCGAATCAATGTCCGTCGATTCTCCTAGTCGTCCTGAAGAACTTTGGGCAGTAGATGTTTTTAGCCTCAGCAAAATGAAGCAATGTCTGCCTAAAGCTGTATTTAAATCGCTCAAACAAACTATTGAAGCAGGCAAAGAGCTTGATATTTCTATTGCCGATACCGTGGCATCAGCAATGAAAAACTGGGCTATTTCTAAAGGTGCGTCCTATTATGCCCACGTTTTTTATCCTATGACTAATGCCACCGCAGAAAAACACGATGGCTTTATCTCTACTCAAAGTGATGGTACAGCAATTACCGAATTTGCTGGCAAACTTTTAGTTCAGGGTGAACCTGATGGTTCATCTTTTCCTAACGGTGGGATTCGCTCTACTTTTAAAGCCAGGGGCTATACGGCTTGGGATGTGACCAGTCCTGCCTACGTGATGGAAACCGATAACGGGTTAACTCTTTGCATCCCCACCGTTTTTGTTTCTTGGAGTGGTGAAGCTTTAGATAAAAAGACTCCTCTGTTGCGCTCGATTGCGGCAATGAATAAATCAGCTAAACGGGTCTTAGAACTGTTGGGGAACAGCGATATTGCGACCGTCAACTCTAGCTGTGGTGCGGAGCAAGAATACTTTCTAGTGGACGCGCATTTTGCTAATAATCGTCCCGATTTATTATTAGCGGGTAGAACTTTGTTTGGTAAAGCTCCAGCTAAGGGTCAGGAGTTTGACGACCACTACTTTGGGGCAATTCCCGAACGAGTTCAGGTCTTTATGCAGGATGTGGAAAAGAAAATGTACCGTTTGGGTATTCCTGCCAAGACCAGACATAACGAAGTAGCACCCGGTCAGTTTGAAATTGCGCCTATTTTTGAAGCTGCAAACGTAGCCTCCGACCACCAGCAGTTAACAATGACTTTATTACGTCAGACTGCGAAAAAGCACGGCTTTGTCTGTTTGTTACACGAAAAACCCTTTGCTGGTGTCAACGGTTCGGGTAAGCACGTTAACTGGTCTGTCGGTAATCCAACTCAGGGAAATCTACTCGACCCTGGTGACTCTCCTCATACAAACCTCCAGTTTTTGGTTTTCTGTGCAGCGGTAATTCGCGGCGTACATAAGCATGGAACTTTGCTGCGGGCGGTAATTGCCAGCGCTGGTAACGACCATCGTTTGGGCGCAAACGAAGCACCTCCGGCGATTATGTCGGTTTACTTGGGTTCTCTCGAAGAACTATTTGACAACATTGTTGCTGAAGGAAAACTGAATGTTCAGTATAGTCACAGAGGCGAAATTAACCTTGGGGTCGATACTCTGCCAACGTTGACAAAAGATGCAGATGACCGCAACCGTACATGTCCCTTTGCTTTTACTGGCAACCGTTTCGAGTTTCGGGCAGTCGGTTCGAGTCAGTCGGTTTCAGGCCCCTTAATTGCGCTCAACACGATGTTAGCCGATTCTTTAACCGCAATCGGCGATTTGCTAGAAGCAAAATTGGGTACAGGAATAAAAATCGAAGATGCAGTAGCTGCTGTTATTCAAGAAGTAATAGGCAAACATCGTGCAGTTATCTTCGGTGGGAATGGTTACTCGGAAGAATGGCACAATATCGCTAAAGAGAGAGGTCTAGCTAATCTACCCACCACTGCTGATGCTTTACCCGTACTAAAAGAGAAAAATACCAAAGAACTGTTTGAGAGAACTGGAGTTCTTTCATCCGCAGACCTGGAAAGCCGCTTTGAAGTCTATGCAGAGCAGTATATTCTCTCCATTGACATGGAAGTTAAATTAGTCACCGATATGGCTAAGACAGTAGTGTATCCTGCGGCAATGCGCCACTTAGAGAATATTGCTACCACCGTCACAGGTCTAGAACAAATGGGGATTAGTCTCAATCGAGACCATATTAACGGTGTTGCATATTTGACTAACTCTCTGACCGACAACATAGACAAGCTACAATCAGCAACCGCCAAGTCGGATTTTGGGACTACTGAAGAACACATGCATTATTACGCCACTACTCTATGTCCTTTGATGAAAGATGTTCGGGCTGACGTTGATGCTCTAGAAGCAGAGATAGCAGACGATTTGTGGCCCCTACCAACTTATGAAGAAATGCTGTTTATCAAGTAGTGTTAAGCTGTTATGCATTTAAATTGTATATTTGGACGGGCAGGGATGCCTATCCCACAAGAACTTGAAATTTTTTGTTTATTCAATTTAGATGCATTTTAACTTATCTCGCAATTTTAAATCTACTACAAGGTCGTCGATTGAGCGGCCTTTTTTGGTTTTGACTTAGCTATGATTGAGTATATTTTTGTCAGTGGTATATTTACATTTGTTGACTGGTTCTCAGCCTCCGGTCTGGGAACCCATAGTCCAGAGGCTCTGCCTCTGGTTAATCTTCTGAAGGCAGAGCCTTCAAGCATCGGTTCCCAGCCAGAGTCTAGGAACTAGTCTGGGGCTACACAAACAAAGCCCACCTGCGTGGGCTATCTCAGGTTTTATGTGAATATTTTCACAATATATTAAGCTCGTTTTCCGAATGAATTGGTATTATTACTGAAAAGAAAGTGCTAATCCAACCTATTATCAGTATGAGTGATACCAAATTTTGGAAAACTGCTTATCAGCTATTCAAGCCAGAGGAAGCGCTTTCAACACCTGAAGACCTGACGAATTTCTACGTCCAAAGAGATAATAGTCCGGTAGATAAGTTAGTCAGTTTACTAGCAATGGAAGATGACCCTGCAAAATTTTTACTCGCAGGTCATCGTGGTGGTGGCAAAACTACGGAGTTGCGGCGATTACAACAAAGTTTAGCTGATGATTACACTGTTATTTGGATTGATACCCAAACCGCTTTAGATAGATACAATATTGGTTATGCGGAAGTGATAGTTTTAATAGGTTTAGAAATTGCTCGTCAAGCTATTCAATCCGATTGGTTATCTAAGAATAAAGAAGAATTATTAGAGGGTTTGCAAGATAGCCTTAAAACTGTAGTCTATCAAGATAAAGC
>CAKZYM010001085.1 GCA_937884685.1 uncultured Calothrix sp. | reverse complement strand
GCACCGCAAGATTTATCTGAAACAGCAATCGTCCTTCCACAGCAGCCAAGCAGTAACGATGTGTTAACCATGCTAGCTTTCAGCGAACGTTTGGGAAGATTGAGTCGAGCAGATGCAGTTAAATTAGAAGTTTATACTCCTAACAACTTGCCTCCAGAGGTACGTAAAAACGAACACCTCGTAGGAATCGGAACCCGAGACAATTTTCCTTTACCCGATGTCTTTAAATCTCCCGGCTTTAACTTAGCTCGCTCATTCGGTCGCGGCTCAGCCCAGGCAAGCGTTACAGTCCCTCAAGACAAGCAGGGAATGATAAAGCAAATACTCTCTCCTTGGAATGGCGATCGCGTCGTATTAGCTTTAACCGCTCAGACAGATACTGGGTTAGAAAGAGTACAGCAAGTTCTAAGTAAAGACCCCTGGTTCTTCCAGTTGAAGAAAGACACCGTACTAATCAGTAGCGACAAAGAAAACCCAACAGCTTACGACCCAGACGCTTACGAGCTAGCATTCTTCGACAACGCTCCCGAAACCCGTCGCATCGAAGATACTAATTTATTAAGCAAAATGACCAGGATGCTACAGGAAAACTGGCTGTTAGTACCTGTGGGTGTAGTTGGTTTATCTCTAATACTCTACGGAATCGTTCAGCTATATCTCAAGAAAGTTTCTGCAAATAATCGGTAGTGGGTAGTGGGTAATTGGGAACAGGTTTTGGAATTAAATAAATTTTATAAATCAGTTTTCCCCACCACTACCTAATCAATAAAACTCTAGCGCTAGGGAAATTAAAAAAATGATTGGGAATTGGTGATTGGGAACAGGTTTTGGAATTAAATCGATTTTATAAATCAGTTTTACCTCATCACTACTTAATCAATAAAACTCTAGCGCTAGGGAAAATAAAAAAAGATTGGGAACGGGTAACAACTCTCAGATTCAGAATCAATTTTCTACCCCCTCTCCCCCCTCTGAAAAAAGCATCACCTTTAATAAAAAACCTTTAATAAAACAAATTTTAAAAACTGCTATGTCCACTTCAGTTAAAAAACTTTCAAAAAAACGTCAGCGTTTTAGTCTGAGCAGATGGTTGATTGACTTAACACCTAGCTTTTTTGATAAGACTTTAGAAAAAGTTGGAATCAAACATTTTAAGTGGCTTATTTTAATTTTATTATTATTCTCAATTCCACTGATTGTTACACCATTAGAAGTTTGGCAGCAAGGAGCGGTAGCTGTTTTTCTCGTATTTCTAGGTCAGCTAGTATTGGGAGCAGAAGAACAGGAATCTTCTAAAGATGTTGGACAATACTATCACCTATTTATGGTGTGGTTGAGTCTGGTAACAACAATGCGGTATTTGTATTACCGTCTTAGCTACACGCTGAATTTCGACGGATGGATAAACAGTATTGCTTGTTTAACTCTGTTAGGAGCCGAGCTATACGCAATTTTTACCTTAGTATTAGCCTACTTTCAAACATTAAAAATAAAAGAGCGCAAACCAGTTGATATTTCCACCATTCCTCAAGATGAATGGTTTGATGTTGATATTTACATTCCCACCTACAACGAAGATGTTGAAATTGTTCGTAAAACAGCATTAGCCGCTTTAGCTTGCGATTATGCTCCGGGAAAAAAGAAAGTTTACGTCCTTGATGATGGTCGTCCGGAAAAATATCAAAAAGATGACCCACGTTATGAGACTTTCCGAGTCAGAAGAGAAGAATTACAGCAAATGTGTAACGAACTCGGCTGTATTCATATGGGAAGAGATAACAACGACCATGCGAAAGCTGGTAACATCAATACTGCTTTCCATAAAACCGATGGGGATTTAGTTTTAATTCTAGACTGTGACCATATTCCATCAAAACAATTTCTCTTACATACAGTCGGTTTCTTCTACGACCCCAAAGTATCCTTCGTCCAAACCCCCCACTGGTTCTACAACCCAGACCCCTTCGAGCGGAACCTACTTACCGACGGAAAAATCCCTGTAGGTAACGAACTATTCTACAAAGTACTGCAAAAAGGTAACGACTTCTGGAACGCATCATTTTTCTGTGGTTCTGCTGCGGTAATTCGTAAAACCCACGCTTTAGAAGTCGGAGGAATTGCGGTTGAAACAGTAACAGAAGATTGTCACACAGCATTACGTTTACACTCAAAAGGTTATAAGTCCGTTTACTACGACAAAATCATGGTAGCGGGACTAGCACCAGATACCTTCTCAGCTTACGTCGGTCAACAGGTACGCTGGGCTAGGGGAATGGCTCAAATTCTCAGAATTGAAAACCCACTATTTAACCCCAAACTCAATCTCAACCTTGCTCAAAGAATCTGTTACCTAAGCGCAACATCTCACTTCTTATATGGTTTCCCCAGACTAATATACGCAATCATTCCCACCTTATTCCTACTCTTCGGAATCAACCCTATCCAAGGTTTGGGTTTAGAAACCCTAGCATATGCATTACCTCACATTCTTCTCTCCCTAGCAACCAACCACATTATCTATAAACACGTCCGATTCTCCTTCTGGAACGAAATCTTTGAATTCGTAATGTCATTCCAAGCGGGTTGGGTAACATTACTAGCGCTGATTAATCCTAAAATGGGTTCCTTCAACGTAACCGATAAAGGAATAAACATTGCTAAACGAACCTTCGACTGGAGGTCAATGCGGGGTTTAATAATAGTAACCTTATTAGTAGTTAGTTCCTTGCTAGCGGTTCCTTACTGGTTGTTGCTCAGACCGGAAGATACAGAAGCAGTTTTAGTTAACACCTTGTGGTCTGGATTCAACTTAATATTATTAACAGCAGCATTACTTGTAGGATTTGAACAACCACAAATTCGTAGCGCTCACCGTTTACAAAGACAGCTTCCTGTAGAAATTTCCAGCGACAACCAGACCATTACAGGAAAAACAATTAATATATCCGAAACTGGTGCTTTAATATCCTTAAAATCATGGTCTAATCTACCATATGAAGTGCAAATTCAAGTTAAGGGAGACTCTAGCGCTAGGGTTGTTGTAACAGCAAGAGTTGTACGAGTAACTCCTATAAATGAAACAGAAACTCATTTGGGAGTAGACTTTATTAATCTCAATCGTACCCAACTAGATGACTTATCCTTGGTGATGTATTCCGACGTAAACGAATGGTATTCTCAAAATCGAGAAAACGCGGATAAACCAATTGCTTCTCTAAGTTTCTTAGCTACAAGTATTACTCGTTCCTTAAGAGAATTAAAACCAGAAAGTACCAAGAAAATTCGCAAACAAGTTAATACCAGCGCTCAACTTTATTGGGATGGTCACTTCTTCAGCGGAGTTGCGACAGAATTAGGAGTTACAGGTTTACGTTTGGAACTAAACAGTAAAAAATCTGTATCAAGTGATAATAGAATGCTGGGGAAAAACGACTTAGAAACAATGAAAAATATAAAACCCATTGTTGGTTTACTTCTAAGTCAAAATCAAGATAAACCCACTAGATTTGTTGCTGAAGTTAACTTAGTAGAAGAAGAGCGCGGTAAAGTTTCAATAGAACTTAACTTCCCCGAAAAATTCCGTAATAGACAATCTCCCAAAATTAAACAGTTTTTAAAGAATAGTTTAGAAGATGATATGGGAAGAGTCGCTTAAAAAATTGATTCAAAATCCAAATTAATTAGAAACCCGGTTTACTGAAATAAAACCGGGTTTTTTATTCTTAGAATATAGGGTTTGTAGTTGCGCTTTAGCGCCAAACATATCAAAAATGAAGGACTGCATATCAAAGATTAAAATTTTAAGGATTAAAAAGAAGATAGAAAACGCCAAAATATTTCTTTGGACGGCTCCGATGAGCGGACTTTGGCGGATGGTAGTAGCAGTACTTTCTTTTCTCGTATTATTAATGCTGTAAATCCAGGTGCTGTAGGAAATGCTGGAAATATTAAATTAAATACTGGGACTCTTTCGGCTAGCAATGGAGCTTTTATAAGTAGTGGTACTGTTGGAAAAGGTAACACAGGGAATATTGCTATTAATGCTAGCGATACTGTTAGCTTTGACACTAATAGTTATGCTAGTAGCGAGGTATTGTCTAATTCAGTTGCTAAAGCAGGAGATATTCGAGTCAAAACCGGAAACCTATCCTTGACAAATGGTTCTCAATTATCTACGAACGTTTTAGGCTCAGGAAATGCAGGTAATATCTTTGTAGAAGCCCGCGATAGTGTAACGTTAGACGGTGTAAACGGTAATGCTATTAGTGGTATTCAAAGCAGTTTACTAACTAATACAGTAGGTAAAAGTGGAGATATTCAAATTGCAACAGGGTTACTTTCGGTTACAAATGGTGCAAGCATATCTGCTGATATAAATGGACAAGGTGATGCAGGTGATATAACTATCAATGCACGCGATAAAGTTACTATTAACGGCTTTGATACTAGTTCAGGATTACTCTCTAATATCTCTACCACTGGGGGTTCTAATAGTGTTGGGAATGGCGGAGAAATTAGCATTTCCACAGGTGAATTACTATTGAAAAATAGCGGTAGTATCTTAACTTCTAATTTTGGAACAGGAAATGCAGGTAATATCTTCCTAGATGTCCGTGACAGTATCACTTTTGATGGTAAGATAGTTGGCGACAAATTTCCCGTTCCAAGCAATGTCAGTACTTCTGTGAAGAATGGTGATGCAGGAAATATTCAAATTAACACTGGTTCGCTATTTTTAACTGATGGAAGTTTCATAAATGCTGTTGGATTTTCAGAAGAAAGTAGTAACGAAATAGCTAATGCTGGGAATATTTTAATTAATGCCAACGATAGTATTAAAATTGATGGAGAAAATAGTGGCTTAGCTACTTTTTTACTTAGAGGTAAGGGTAAAGGAGGAGACATTCAAATTACAACCGGTTCGCTTTCCGTCACTAATGGTTCTTCATTATCTACTACAACGAATGGGCAAGGAAATGCTGCTAATATCAGGATAAATGCTAGCGATAATGTCACTTTTGACCAGAAAAGTTCAGCTTTAGCGTTTGTATATGAAAATGCTATTGGTGATGGTGGAGATATAAAAATCACAGCCGGTTCCCTTTCTTTTAATAATGATTCCTTTTTAACAACTTCAACGTTTGGTAAAGGAGATGCAGGAAACGTCATCATTAATAGTAGTACTTTTGAAGCAGTTAACGGTGGACAAATTAATACACAGACCTCAACTAGCGGTAATGCTGGTAATATCAACCTTAATATCAAAGACAAAATTACTTTATCAGGAACTGGAAAAACTAGGAGAAGTGGTTTATTCGCCGAGACTTCTGCTGAGTCTACCGGAAAAGGCGGTAGTATATTTATCGACCCCCGTTTGGTAATCATAGAAAATGGTGCGGGAGTCTCAGTTGCTAGTGGTGGTGCTGGAGATGCAGGAGATATCAGTTTACAAGCAGATAATCTTCGATTAAATAATGGTTTTATTGCTGCTATTACAAACAGTACCCAAGGTGGTAATATCAACTTACAATTAGGTGAATTATTATTACTCCGCAATAATAGTCTAATCTCCACTACAGCAGGATTCGCTCAAGCTGGTGGAAATGGCGGTAATATCACAATTAACTCACCCTTCATAGTTTCCGTACCCAAAGAAGACAGCGATATCACAGCCAATGCTTTCTCCGGAAATGGTGGCAATATTGACATTAAAAGTCAGGGAATTTTCGGAATTACTCCCCGCTCTCAAGTCACACCCCAAAGCGATATTACAGCGAGTTCGGAAACTGGTATTCAAGGAACAATTAATATTACAAATCCAGAAGTTGACCCCAATCAAGGTGTAATTGAATTACCAGAGGGTTTGGTTGATAAAAGTAATCAAATTGCTCAAGTTTGTCCCCAGGGAGCAAACGCTGCTAAAAGATTAAGTGAATTTTACATTACCGGAAAAGGTAGTTTACCACCCAGTCCTTTTAAACCATTATCGGGTCGTGTGAATCGGACATCTTTAGCGACTTTGGATGAAGATACGAGGGGAGAAGAAGATATAGTAATTAGAAGTGATAGAAAAATAGATTCTCAAAGCAAGGAAATTGTTGAAGCTCAGGGATTTATGAAAAATGCAGATGGGGAAGTTTATTTAGTCGCAAAATTACCATCAAGTATTCCGTCTTCTAATGCTGTTGCTTCGGCTTGTTTATTTTAAATATCTTTATTTGTACTAAGGAATGCTAGAGAAATAATAAATGAGGAAATCAGGAAAAATCAATTACCCCTTGACTGCTGCAATTTCCATAAATAACTAGAAACCAAATTAGTCTCAATATG
>CAKZYM010001084.1 GCA_937884685.1 uncultured Calothrix sp. | reverse complement strand
TTCCCAATTACCAATTACCAATTACCAATTTCACGAATGTTTGAACACAACCGAAAGATTATTTGCTGGCATTGGATAGGTTTTCTGTAAAATCAAATTGTTGGTTTTAGCTACTTCTACGACATCTTCTAAATTACGTACTCCCCATTCTGGGTTTTGTTCTTGTAAATATTCGCTAAAAGCTTCGTTAGAAGGTGCTGTATGTTTTCCATTTTGCTTGTATGGGCCATATACATACAGAATACCTCCTGGTGAAAGTATTCGACCGGCACCTGCCATTAATCCCAAACAAGCAGACCAAGGTGAAATATGAATCATATTAATATTCACAATGGCTGAAATATCTGATATTTCCGATACTTCCTCCTCAACTTTCCAAACTGGTTGAGAAGCGTCAATATCGAGGGGTTGGTAAAGATTTTCGCTGGGGGAATGCTTAATCCATGCGATGATACTTTCACGCAATGAAGCATTAGTGTCGGAAGGAATCCATTTGCGAGGCTTTAATCTTGGAGCAAAATATGCAGCGTGTTCTCCCGTACCGCTAGCAATTTCTAAAATCGTCCCGGTAGGAGGTAGAACCTCTAAAAGTACTTGTAAGATAGGTTCGCGGTTGCGCTCGGTTGCGATAGCGTGTTTTCTTCCGTCCACTAATTCTTCTCTCCGAAAACGCTTGCTTTATTCAGCTTAGCTTATCATTTGTGGGAAAATTTGAGCCACTCGCCGCTATAAATAGACGGCGATTCAGGCATTGCCTTCTAACTTTTCGCTCTTAACAGCTATCTGGTTAGAGGTTAGCACTTCGTTGGACATCTGTTCAAAGGAACTATAACCGCTCCTACTTTCACCGGCTTGCTACTCGATTTACAGATTGCTGATATTGCTTCCATGCGTCCAACAAGAACGGCTCCGTCCCTGGATACTCACATTGAGCATCCCACAATGAAAGCGAATCGTTATACACGCATCTACTCAAAAATGCAGAGAACAAATCGCGGTGCATCACAAACCCGGTTGCATCTTTATGTACCCTTTGAGATAGACTTTTCTTGATGCGAGTTCCATCTAAATGAGTTTGTGACAACGCGGTTTTTTGAGTAGAAAATGTTAGAAAATAACCGTTAGCATTTTCAGCTTTACGTTTAAGTTCAGATTGAAAAAAACCTGGTGACTTAGCAGAAATAGCTTTACCGTAACGTTTCTGCCAGCCTTTTATAGATACTCTTTCAGTTTTAATCTGGTTGCCATGACGCAAAATCTCGTTAACTAATCTACGGTTTTGAGATTTTGCGTAAGCTACTTTACGACGCTCCAACTCTGCTTTTTTAGCTTGTATCCGGCGATAGTTTCTCGTTTTTACCCATTGCTTTTTACCCTTCTTAACTTTACCTTTTTTGCGAACAATCTTGTTGCCAACTTTCTGATCAAAGTCAGCTTCAAAATTATCTGGATTATGCATTCTTTGAGAACGCTGCATCTTTTTTTGAAACGCTTTTATCTCACGCTCAAATGTAGGTACCTTGTCCGCAAACGGCAACAATCCGGATTTTTTTTCAGCAACAAACGCAACATTAGAGATGTTAACATCAAGTCCAACTATCCCTTGTGTTACGTAGTTTTGAGTTTTTTGATACGGCAATCCTTCATTGATTAGTTGAACGAACCAGCGTTTTTTCCCATTTAAATTACGCCATAAAATACGGCAATATTTAACAGGTGAAGTTAAACCATGAACTATTACTGGGTTACTCCAATCGATAATAGGTTCAATATTTAAACCGCACCAAAAAACTTTATCTTTTAGCCAACGAAGACCTTGCTTATTTGACTTACCTTCTACAGATTTAAAGCGAGTAAGTACTTTAAAACGCACCTGCTTAGCCATTCCAAATAAGATACGGTCAACAGCTTTAAATGCTCTTGTAGCTAGTTTTTGTTGGGTATTAGAATCAACATTCTTAGCTATCCACTTAGAAGATTTTGCGGTCAAGGTAGCAAATGATTGTATCTCATAATCTGAAAATCTTGCTTTTTCTCTTGCCGTTTTAAATAACTCTTTACGCTGTTTTTTATCTTTTTCGCGGTTAAGTTTTTTTGCTTGATTGTATGGCTCAGAATCACGAACCAACTGCATCCGAACTAAAGATTCATTGAGACACGCATTATAAAGCTGCCTGGCGGCTTGAAACCTGGAAATCAGATGTTTTTCTTGCTTGCTATCTATTGTTAAGGGTAGTTCAGTGATAAAAGATGGAGTTGTTTTACGAGCCATTTGACCGACCTCTCAAATGTCGTTATAAATATAATAGCAGTATGTTAACCAACCGTCAACACCATGAGAGATAAATCGGGTCATTTTAAAAAGGGCAATACAGAAGGATTTACAACCGACCGACCTAAAGCATTAAAATCTTTGGTAGGTATACGATTAACACCGGAAGATAAAGAGGCGTTAAAAAACGTTCCAAACTGGCAGGAACGTGTGAGGCAATACATCCAATTATTGATTAAAGAAGACGGCGAATAAATTCGCTTGACTTCGGATTTCCACCGCGAACTAAAGTTACGCGGCTACTATCCTCATAGTGCTTCCGGTGTTTAATGGTCTGCTTAATAAATTCAGCTAATTCATAAAATAAAAACCCCGGAATATATCCGAGGTTTTTGATTATTCTGTATTTTTTGGCTTTTCAAAATACAGCAAGAAAGTTCTTACACTGTGGGGAAATCAATTTCAACAATCATGTCGTTGAAATCATTATCACCACCACCGAATAAGTCTTCAAAGCCAAAAGTATTATTACCAAGCGAGCGAATATGGTCTACTCCATCGCTGTTTGCTCCCAAGAATGAGAAGTAAACCTCTGCGCTGTTGTTGATTGCTTCATCTACTGTTCCATTTACAACTATAAAAGAAGCTAAAGTACTTCCACCATTGAAAGTTCCGTTAAAGGTAGTGGTTTGCTGGTTATCGGTTTTGAGCAAGTCTAAACCTGTAACGCGGTTTGCTAAAGCAGCTTCTTTGTATCCAGCATCACCAACGTTGAAATCTATTACACCATCAGCATTTATATCAATTCCACCATTGCTATCAGCAACTTGGTAGAAACCGATAACGCTATCAAAACTAGCTTCTCGGTGTACTTTAACATTCACTGATACTTGACCGGTCAAATCGCTTAAATCGATGAGTTCTTCTTGTACTCCTTTTTGTAGTTTATTTCCCAGATTAGGAACATCTTGAGTAAGCTGTACGCTTAATTCCATATCATTGAAATCACTACCACCTACTTGGTCTGACCAGTTTAAATTAAAACCATTCTCATCTAAGTCAGCAATTTGTAGGTTAGAAGAGTCCGAGAAGAATATAGATAAACTTGTTGTTCCGTTTGCTTCTAATTCAGCTAGTGCTGTATCAGTTGTACCGTTAGATACCAAATAGAAGCCTAAACGTGCATCTCCATCAACTTCAAGTACGCTTTCAATATCTTCTAAGTCAAATCCAGAGGGACGGTCAGCAATTGCTGAGAAAATAACTTGCGACCTTTCCAAAGCTGCTTTGAGATAACCTTCCGAACCGGGAGCTAACCCATCTAAGCTCCCTTTTTCATCTTCTACAACAAATACACCAACTTCATTCACGTTTTCGGTGTTATTGCTAGCTAAGGTAAATTTGATGTTTGTGGAATCTGCTTTATTTAAAGTAAATATTCCGTTTTCGGATGAAGTATCAAATACAGCAGGGGGAATATCTTTAATATTGACAGTAATATTCCCTGTATTGCTTAAACCACTTGGGTCAGTTGCTGTTACCCCTAGATTAAAGATAGATGTTGTTTCAAAATCGAGGTCGTCTTTGTCGTTAACGGTAATTACACCAGTGGACTGATTAATAGCGAAAGCTAGATTTTCATCGTTATCCGAGTCGAGGTTCCCGGTAGTTATCGCAAAAGTTAAACCTCCATTCTCGGGGTCTGTTGCGGAAATAATACCTACTTGTGTTCCTGCGTCGCTATTTTCATCTATGGTAAAAGTTGTGTCTTCGATAGTGGGTGGTTGAGGTTCTACTTCATCAACATCAGTAACGCTAATAGTTAAATCCTGAGTAACAGTTTCCCTAGAG
>CAKZYM010001083.1 GCA_937884685.1 uncultured Calothrix sp. | reverse complement strand
GTGTGGCTCATCGCAACACTTTGAGATTGCTTCGCTGTCGCTCGCAATGACACAAATAATTTTGCACACCCACTTAGCAGTTTTTATTAAGTCCAATACAGTCGGAAACCTCACCCCGTCTTCCGGACACCTCATTAATAAGGAGAGGGGAAGAGGTTAAATTCTGCCGGCCAAATTTACTAATTGCTTGAAATTGAGCAAATGAATTATATCTTGAGCAGTATTGATATTCACCCAAGATTTCTCATGAAGTTTTTCCATGATTTGGGTCGTTTCTTCTATACATATGTCGGTAACGTCCGCTAAATCTTGAAAAGGAATATTGAAAATATCTCTTCCTTTTTCAGCTTCTTCACCATAACTTTCACCCAAAGAAACCAAGGTATGAGATAGCTTGACTGCTGGTGGTGCAGCTCGCATTTGCAGACGTAGATTAACGTAGCGCATCCGTCTTACCATCAGTTGCAACATTCGATGATGTAACTGGGAGTCTTTAAATAATATCTGAATAAAGCTCTCCCTCGATACGCTAATTAACTCCACTGAGGAAAGAGCAATTACATCAGTAGAACGGGGAGACTCATCTAAAATCGCCATTTCCCCGAAAAAATCACCCTTACCCAAAATCGCTAGAGCACGAGTATCTTCACTGTTAGTACGCCGAACTTTTACCCAACCCGATACAATAAAGTAAACTGCATTACCCCAAGAATCTTCCATTAAGACAGCTCGTCCTGCGGGATATTCGTGCATTGTTGCAACGTTAAGCAGCCATTCCAAAGTTTGGGGATTGGCCGTACTCATTAAAGGGAAAATTTCACTAAAAACCTCTGTCTGCATGAAATATCTGCCACAAATAAATAAAAAAACTGTATGAGGGAAAGGTTTATATAGATAAAGCTATTCTATTTTAGATTTGTAATCCAAGAATTTTTAACTGTTTCATCTCATAAGAAGAGTCAACAAAAATAGTTTCTAACAAGAAATTTATTATGGATTCAATAATGCATGAATATCTTCTTACTTATAAACCACAAGTAGAAGTTCAATCTAAAATTTGCTTCAAAGAGTTTGCAGGAAGAATATATTCTTCCCACTTACGCTTCCTCAACTTAGGTAAACCCTAAGAGCGGACTGGCTCAACTTTCCGTAAAATCCAAAATAGGTCTTTTAATGTTTCTATTACAACACAATAATTTAGTAATACTCATCAGCGGTTTTACTGAGTATTTGTTGAAAACTTTGTTTTTGCTTAGAGACTTATTATTGAGAAAGTAGCGGGTAGAAAGTAGAAAGTAGAAAGTAGGAAGTAGGAAAGGGGTTTTCTGAATTTTGTACAGTTTTGGTCATCATGAGTAATTACAGCTAAATAAACTTTAACTTTATTCCCTATTCCCTATTCCCTATCCCCCATTCCCCATCTCATTTACAAAGTCGGAATATCTGTAAGTATTCTTAAACGATGCTCTAAATCCTCAACAATTTCGTTCAAGGAATCTAAAGCTTCTAACTGCTCGGGATTCAAATCTTTTGTATTCAAAGCCAGCCTTTGCTGTAGTTCGCGTACTTTATAATTTAGCTGTTGGGAAGTTCCTAAAGCGTCACGACTAATACGGGTTAACTGTTGTTGCTGATAAAACTTTAATGCAGCCCCACGCAATACCTGTAAAGTTGCTTCTTCACCATACATTCCTGGCATTACTCGCAAGCGTAATAACAAGCGCTGTTTCTGATATAAGCATTCTATTTCTACTTGTTTTGCTTGGTTCAATGTTATTGCAGGTAAAGAACTCAAGCGCTTCAATTCATTAAGTACTCCTTGAAAAGCCGATAATGGTAGTTCTTCTACTACCGACTGTACTATCCCATTTAAGCTCCAAAGTATTCGACCTTCGTAAGCTTGTCTTTCCAAATATAAGCGACCAATCCCAACTTCTAGAACTCTTGCTAGTAGTTCGTTGAGTAATGTCTTTGGTGGAAGTATTGGAAGTATCTCGTCAGCACTAAATGATTCTGGCAGAGGTAATCTTAATACAGATAGATTCTCTGGTGATACAACTTCAAAAATATTTGTCTCTGTATTTTTTGTATCAGATTTTTGCTTATTTACATTATTTGAAGGTGCAGAAAAAGCAGCTTGTATGCGCTCTTGATTAGATAAATTTTTTAAGCTAAGTCCACCGGGAGAGTCGAATAATATTAAAGTATTATCTCTTGGAGCTTCTTCTTCCAAATCTTCTGTAATTAATTTATTTGCAACGTTTTTACCACTATTGGAATCTATTTTATTTTTCTTCGCAGATAGTTTAGACTCTTCTGATGCGCTTTTATAGCTGAGGTATTCTGATAATATGATGCGGTGAGTATCTGCTGATATGGGCTGTATTGATACCGCAATTTTCAAGTAGGATAATATACTGTTTACATAATCTAATGCTACTTTTTCTTTAGGGTTAACGATGCCCAACGACAAACTGTTATATTCCAACTTCAATGGTAAAATCTGATGGTAGAGGCAAGCCTCAAAGCATAAGATACCTTCTTCTATTAGTCGAAATATTTGCGAGCGTTCTAGCTGTTGGTCTGGGTTGAGAGATGATGCACCGTCAGTCCCTATAGTCTTAGATGGCTTTTGATTGGCAGTTACTGAGTTAGTATCAGTTGGTTTGCCTTCGGAAGACAACATAGGTCAAATCGTTTAATATTTTACTCCATCGTATTCGCTCACTACGGCATTTGGCACTATATTGACAAAAACTTTTCAGTAAATAAAATATAATTTATCTGCTATTGATTGCAAGAAACTTTTCTATTGGTCTGTATCCGGGAAGCAAGTCTAGGATTAAGGAAGTAGACGCAAATGTTAAAACATAGTGTCAAAACATTGCCTACAATCCTTATTCACCGCGTATTGCTTGAGCCGCTAAATACACTTTTGTCCACTCTCCCATCACCTGATGAGTTTTACGTTTGAGATTTTTGGCGATTTCTTCTGTGGTTTTACCCATTTTGGACATTTCTAAAATTTGCTTTTGTACGGGTGATATTTTTTCTTGCAATTTCTCCCATTGATTTGGTGTTAACCCCAGATTATGTTCGAGCAAAGAAGTTTCCAACCAGTTTGAAACTAATTCTGGTTTATCTTTGAGTGCAAAAACCCGTACTGCATGGTAGCCAATTTTCTCTCGCAACCGATAAATTTCTTTGATTGGTTTACCCAATTTTTTCGCAATAGCATCTTGAGTAAAACCCTTAAGGTACATCTGGAGCCATTTGGTCGCATCTTCTCCCAAATTCTCTTTGAGATATTCCTCAAATTCTGTTTTTACTAACTGACGCTGTAGCTGCTGTTCTTGGGCTTTTTCCTCTTCCTGATAATCTTCTATGGCATTTTGGTCTACCAAGCTAACTCGATTTTCGCCATCTTCACCAAGTACTTCTTCAGAAACCAAACGCACCATATCTTTAGTGGGTACCTGGGTTAAGCCACCCCTTTGGGTTCTCTTTAAGTAGTTGACGAAGCGATATACCAGTAATGGCTGATTGCGTATTGGTCGCATGCAATACTCTTCTAAACTGGCAAACACTAAGGCATTTCTCAATCTACTATCTTGGGTAAACTCAGAAATACAGGCCATCTGAGAAACCATATATTTATCGCTTTGCAGCAATTCTTGGAGTATTTCTTGCAAAACATCCAACACCTTACGCTGGCGATCGCGACTTAATGAAATCCAAGTTTGAATCTTAGAACGCAATGTAGCTAAGCTTCCCAAACGAGTAATTAGATTACGATAAGCACGTTCCCGACCCAACCCTAAATAACGTTGACATAAAATCCGGTAGCGATACTCCATCGCTTGCTTGGCAATCTTTAATTCTTTGACGTTAAGATTTTCAAAGCGCTCTGTATCACTTCCGATAAGCCATTTAGTTACACTCGCTCTTGTCGCTTCACTGTGTTGCGAACATTCATCAGCCAAGCGATTCTGCCAATACTCTTTTAGTTTTTCCGCTTCAGATGTCATATTGAGATTGCGCTCCTCAAAACCCTGCTTTAAAGTTTGCATCACAACCCCCACTTATCACAATTGGTGTATTCAACTAGTTGTCGCCACATAAGGCTAAAATATCCAAGAAAATATTTTATGGACTCTATATTTTTATACGCCTGGTTTTAGTCTAGTTATGCAGAATTTTCCCCATTCACTTAAAAACTAATCAGAAATAATCAATATAGTAAGTTGTTTAATCGCTTTTTTTAGCTATTTTCCATGCTTTGAGCTAGTGTAAACTTTTGCAACGGAAAATAAAATCTTTTTAGTTTAATATCTAAATATGTCTTAAGGCATATTTACAAACGACTGAATAAGTGGATTGAAAAGTCAATAACACAGGACTATTTTTTACGTAAGCAATAGAATTCATATTCAACAAGACGCTGTTTTAAACATATTAGTTTCAGTTCTAAAGTCTACAATTCAATTAGTATTTATTTTTACATATACTTTGTCATTCTCTGAATTTTGTTTGTATATCATTACAGTTGATACAGTTGCTGTATTGTGTAATATGTATGAAAAGTTTTTATTACAAACCTATCAGTTAATTTTTGTGACAAAAAATTAGCTAAAAAGCTTCGTTAATTGAGTTGTAGAATCTGAAATTTAAGATATTCTCTGTAACCACTTGTATTATTGTTTCTATTCGACCTCCCCTCACCTCACCATAAATTAATTGGAGGAACTATGTTTCCACATCACAATTATTTTGAAAAAAATACCGGTAACACGGAAGTACCCGAGCGGGTAATATTTTTGATACGGTGAATTTCAGTTAATTTTTACTTAATTAAAATTTTTCAGTTGATTATAAATACTAAATACGCTCATATAAACCAGATGTTGGGCATGTAGTATAAAAGTCTTAAATAATGCCGGTAGTAACGTAACATTAATTTGCTTTGCTTAATACAGCCCAAAACCAACATTTTGTAATTAACGGGCTCTACCTACTATCGGATTTTCGACAGCAAGTCGATATTCTTCAACATCTTCCGAATAAGCTATTGGTAAAACAGCTTCAACGTTTTCGTGAGGACGAGGAATAATCACCCAGGATTCGAGAACTCCACCATGACAGCTTTCTGCGGCTTCCACCCCAGCAGCCATAGCAGTTTTAACCTCCGAAACATCACCGCGAATATTAACCGTAAATCGAGCGCTACCAACTCTAATATAGCCAACAAGTGTAACTCGACCGGCTTTGACCATTGCATCAGCAGCTGCTAACACAGCAGGAAAACCTTTAGTTTCTAAAGCACCAACTGCCTGTAGTGGCATTTATAATCTCCTGTATTAATAAACTTATGGGGTGCTACCAATAGCGGATAGCTACCGATATATTATTTATCATCTCAGAAATCGACCAATCGCTATAAACGGAAAGGTTCTGATTTTGAAGTGAAATGGATTGGTAAAACGCTTTCCACATTTTCTGGAGGATTGGGGACAATATAATGGCTCATTACTTGACCTCCGTGGGATTCTTTTTCAGCAGCTTCAAGTCCTGCTTCCACAGCACGATTGACCTCAGAAACCCTACCCCTAACAGCGACAAAAAAGCGTCCGCTTTCCGACTTGTCGTAAAAAACTATTGAAACAGCGGCTGCTTTAACCATCGTATCCGAGGCTATAAGTATTGCAGGAAAACTTAGTGTTTCGATTACTCCTACTGCCATTGGCATGGCTTTATTCTCCCGAGTCAAGGTTATAGGTAAAAGTTATTATACGGTGGTTTTGGTCTAATTCTTATCGAAAGTATAAAGAAATATATATGCAGGGAATAGGGGATAGCGGAAAATGCAGTCTTGGGGAGCCAGTCCGTTGCGGAGGTCTCCTCCGTTGTAGGAACTGGCGTGTCTCCCCAAGGGTCGCAATTATCCAAGAGAGGGAATGGGGAATGGGGGATAGTAAAGAGTTTTGTATTGGTTTATTGATATTCGATAATTGTTAGACTGTAGGCAAAATTAAACAACAAATACTCTTTAAGAATAATGCGGTCAATTGAACAACTTACAGAAGAACTTTTATCTTTACCTAGTACTTCAAGAGCGCTTTTAGCTGAGAAATTAGTCGAAAGTTTAGAATTTGATACCGACCCAGAAATTCAAGCAGCTTGGACTAGTGAAGCTAAAAGAAGACGGGATGAAGTTCGTGATGGTTCTGTAAAAGTGATTGATGGAAATGAAGGTTTGACTCAGGTCAATCAGGAAATGTAAGTCCCTGCTTCATAGCAAAAGTCCTTTAAAACTAACATCTTGAACCACTTGCAAAAACCACCTTGGAATCAATTCCAAGGCTAAAAAACAAAGTACGTTAAAACGCACTAAAAACCTTGTCCAGTCTGATTTATCAGACTTTTTATATTAGCCTGAGAATTTATTCTAAGGCAGTTGTTGAGAATGATGCAAGATGTAAGTTAAAAAGGACTGAATTACAATAACATTTAAATTTTCAAGTTTAATAATTCAACAACCATCATTTCTAACGCTACCGTCTGGCATAATTGTTCTACAAAATATCGCTCCATCGAAATTTGTACCTTCTACGATTGCACCTTCTAAATTGGCATGGGTTAGGTTGGTATTGCTAAGATTAGCATTTCTTAAATTGATAGAAGCTAAACTAGAACTGCTCAAGTTTGCTCTAGATAAATTAGTATTGCTTAAATCAATCCTGAGAAAATGGTGTCTAGAAAGATTAGCTTCTACATCTAAATAGATTGCTTTCGATGAATCTACCCCAGCAGGAAAAATAGTATTCAAATTATAGTAAGCTCCTTTCAAAGAAGCTTTATCTAAATTACTATTACTTAAATCAGCATCCCTTAAATCAGCAAGATGCAAAATAGAATTACTTAAATTAGCACCCGTTAATTTAGCACCTCTGAGATTTGCTTCGCTTAAACGAGCTTTACTAAAATTAGCTTCAGAAAGATTTGAATAGCTAAGATTAACATTACTCATATGAAGTCCACTAAAATTAGTTCTACTTAAGTCGAGATTTCGTAAATCTCTACCAGACAAAAAATTCCTGTGATATCCCGATAAATTAACTCCTGAAATTATGGCAATGGCTTGAGATAAATCAACATCAGGAGGAAAGATAGTTCGCGAGCAATAAATAGCTTCATTCAAATTGACTCCCGTTAATTCTGCTTCAGTAAAATTTGCGCGAGTTAAATCTGTTTTACTTAAATTTGCATTAGTTAAATTGGCTCCTGTAAAATTAGCATTTATTAGAATTATTCCGCTTAAATTGGCATTACTTAAATCTGATTGACTTAAATCAGTGTCAGTAAAATTTGCTCTACAACCACCCACCTGGAATCGCACTCTTTTTAAATTAGCTTTTTTTAAATTAGTCGCAATAAAATAAGAACCACTTAGAATACTTTCTTCTAAATTAATTCCTTCTAAATTGGCATTTTTAAAATACATCTCTACTAATTCAGAATTTTTTAGGTTAGCATTGCTCAAAATAGTATTTTGACAAACGATATTCCACAGTTTAATTTCGGGTAGTTCTACACAACTTAAATCTACATTTTCTAAAATGTCCAATTTGGGGTAGGGATAAGCAAAATTATTAGTAAAATCTCTTATTCCGGCTTTATAATCGTCTAACAGAATATCTTTACTTGTTTTAGGATTGCAATCAGCATCATAAATATTTCCGTCCGGCATTATAGTATGAGAGAGAATGGAAAACTCAAATTCATCAGCGCTACTTGTATTGATTATTTCTGCACCTTTTAAATTAGCATTTGTGAAATTTGTATTTTCTAAAGTTGAATCTACTATTATTGCACCTTGTAAATTAGCTCCTTCCAAATTAGCGTTTTCTAAACTTCCTTCTGTCATATTACAGTGAGATAAATTTGCCCCTTTTAAGCTAGCGGATTCAAAATTTGCTTCGTCTAAATTAGCATTGCTTAAATCGGCTTCATCTAAAACAGCATGACGTAAATTTGAATTATCTAACCTTATATCTCTTAGTATCGCTCCTTTTAAATTTGCTCCATGTAGTTCGCTTTCCATTAAATATGACTTACTTAAATCAGCTTCGCTTAAATCAATACCTATTAGATTTTTATAGCTTAAATTAATGCCAGTAAAATTTCTTTCTCCAGCAGCGTATCGTTGAAGTAATTCTTCGATATCCATAGTTATAAATTTTTGTATTGGCGCTTATAGTCTATTTGTACTACTTATAGTCTATCAGCGCTTAGCTAAGCAATCAGAAAAATTTTTTCGTGACAACAACTTCTGATAATCATCTGGTGTATCAATATCAATCGCCGCTTCCGCTACCGGAACAGTTAACACTTCATCTCGATATTTACGAATCAAAGCTTTTGCTCCTCTATCACCTTCAATATCCATCAATTCTGAGAAAAAATTTTTATCAAATAAAGCCGGAACACCAACGATATCATCATAAGTAGAAGCAATTATTTTATTTTTGGTTTTATTTCTCGTTTCTTGATATTTCTCAATTAATTGATTAAAAACAGCTTCGGAAATTAAAGGTTGGTCAGCAAGTGCAATAATTACACCATCTAAATTAAAATTACTTTGTTTAATAGCATTAATACCCGCTCGAATTGAAGAAGACATTCCTGTTTCCCAATCGGAATTTTCTATTATTTCTATGGGTAATTTATCTATTTGTGGTTTAACCTGTTCTTTGTAAGCCCCTAAAACTACTATCACAGGTCTACAATTAGAATTCAAACCAATTTTTACAGCATGAGATATTAAACTACTTCCTTGATAAGTTAGTAGCTGTTTGGGTTTTCCCATCCGACTGGCTTTTCCAGCAGCCAAGATTATTAAACCGATATTTTTCATTATTTACTAGTGAAGAGTTATCAATTTCCGCTTTAAAAACCAAAAGATTAAATTGATAGACATTTAATGAATATTGATAAAAATTACATATATACGTCCCAACAGATTATATCAAAAAAAAAATTAAAATTCTGACAACATTTTGATACCAATACTCTAATAACGTATTTTCGTTGATTAAATGACAACGTTTGCATTATTAATGAAGCTATTCTCAATTAGCTATTTTTTTGTAATTTTTTATCACAATATGAGGTATGAAATCCATTAATTGAATTTTCACACATTGAATTTTGTAAACGTAAAAATTTTTGATACTGAGATTAAAATTATAAAACCGTATTTAGACGGTTGAATAAATATTTCTCTTTTTAATAAGGGGAGGGTAAAAGGGTGAGGCTTTTATTTTTATTCTTTTACATGAATTGGAGCGTTACGATTTTTCAAAAATCCTGCATTTCGTTGAGATGTTACTGCTTGAATTTCAGAAACTATGGAAAGAGCGATTTCTTCAGCGTTATCTGCTCCTATATCTAATCCAACGGGACTGTAAATATTAGCATTAGGTGTAATTCCTTCTGCTTGTAATTCTTCTAATATCCGATTTGTTCTTTTTTTCGGCCCTAGTATTCCTAAATATTTTAATTTTGAAGGTATCAGTAGTTTGAGCATATCTAAGTCGTCTAAATAATTATGACTCATCACTACGGCTGCGGTATGCTCTGTAATTTCAATATTTTCTAAAATTTCATCGGGAGCAGAAAGTAATGTTTTATCTGCCTGTGCAAATCGTCTTTTACTAACTTCTCGTTGACGGTTGTCTATTACAGTTACATCCCAACCTAATTGTTTGCTGAAATTTACTAATGGTAAAACATCATAACCAGCACCACAAATTATTAATGATAAAGGTGGTTGGATTACTTCGATAAATACTTCTATTTTTCCTGTTTCTAAATTATATTCTTTTAAAATTGATTGATTATCTCGTAATGCTGCTTTGGTATCGCTCAAAACTTCTGTCACTAATTTATCATCTTTTAAATTATTGATAATATTATTATTTCCCAATAATAAACGCTGTCCTATTTGAGATTGACTATTATCTTCTACCGATATTACAGTCGCTATTGCTCCATGAGTTCGAGTTGATAAACACTTTTTTATAAAAGCAATTTCCTGTAATTTATTTTTATCTAAAGACTCGATTAATACATAAGCAATTCCCTGACAACCCAACCCCAAACCCCAAATAATATCTTCTTCTGAGGTGGTATCATATTTAATTAAAATAGGTTTTTCGGATTTAATTACAGCTTGTGCTTTTTCAAAAACATCACTTTCTAAACAACCACCGCTGATTGCTCCAATAGTATTACCGTCAGCGGTCATTAACATCCTCGCACCGGGACTTCTATAGGTTGAACCGCTGACTTTTACTAATGTTGCTATTGCTGATATCTGATAATTATTTTCTAAATCTTCTATTGCTGAAATGATATTTTTTAATTCTTTCATTTTTAAAATAGGGAATAAGAAATAGGAAATATAGCGTTTATCAATCAACTAAGTTACATCTATATCAACCTTACTTGAATAAAGCTTTGCTTCTCCCCTCTCCTTAATAAGGAGAGGGGCTGGGGGTGGGGTTTTTAGGTGTACCTTAATAAGGGAATGGGCTGGTGGTAACGTTTTTAGGTGTACCTTAGTATACTGAGAAAAGTTATAGGTATTTTTTTAAATGAATCGTTATTAATCAAAATTTTGGTAGACGTAGCACTGCTACGTCTCTACATTATGTACGGTTACATCACTTTATCTGGAGTAATTGGTAAATTACGGATTCGTTTACCTGTGGCATGATATACAGCATTCGCTACCGCAGCAGCAACACCGGTAATTCCAATTTCACCGATGCCTTTTGTGCCGATTGGATTAACATGATTATCAATTTCTTCGACCATTTCTATGCCAATGTCGGGGATATCGGCATTGACTGGAATGTGGTATTCGCCAAGGTTTGCATTCATGACTCGACCTAAATTTGGGTCAACTACCGTTTCTTCCATCAATGCCATTCCGATACCCATGATGATACCTCCCATAAATTGCGATCGCGCTGTTTTATGATTGAGTATTTTTCCGCAAGCAAATGCTCCAGTGTAACGGTTGATACGGATTTCTCCAAGGTCGGGGTCTATCCGTACTTCGACAAATTGAGCGCCAAAAGCATGCTTGGAATATTCTTTCTCCTGGCTAGATTTGGCATCGTATTCAATTTCAATTTGTTGTTGATTGTTTTTCTTGAGGATATTTGTGTAATCTTCAATTGTCAGGGAGTCGCTGTCTGTGATTCCCCCCAGTTCCAAAATTTTCGCTTGCAATCCTTTAACAGCACCATGAACTGCACTACCAACGCTACTTATTGTCATCGAACCACCGCTGACTGGTGCGCGGGGTAATTTGGTGTCTCCATATTCAAAGCGTACTTTTTGAAAGGGGAAACCTAATGTATCGGCGATAAGTTGCGCCATCACGGTAGCCGTACCACCACCCATCTCGTGGGTGCTGCTTTGTACCACGACGCTACCATCTGAGAGCATTTTGGCTTTAGCTGAAGCTGGTGAGGTAAAAGCTGGGTATGTTGCGCTTGCCATTCCCACACCAATCAAATAGCGTCCATCGCGCATGGAACCTATTTCGGGATTACGTTTCGACCAGCCAAATTTTTCTGCACCAATTTGGTAACATTCTTTCAGAGATTTGCTCGACCAAGGCAAATTTTTGTCAGGGTCAGTATCGGCATGATTGATTAATCTTAATTGGATGGGATCAATTTTTAAGGCATAAGCTAGTTCATCCATAGCCGATTCAATTGCAAAAATCCCAGGAGCTTCACCAGGGGCACGCATGAAGGTAGGAGTTACTCTATTTAAACGTATCAATCGCTGAGAAGCCTGCAAATTATCGCAAGCATACATCATATGAGTTGCGACGGTGAATGGTTCGGCAAACTCATCGTACATCGACGTATGAGAAATGCCATCGTGGATAATTGCCGTTAATTGACCTTCCTTAGTTGCTCCTAATTTAACGTTTTGCTCAGTTTCGGCACGGTGTCCGACAACGTTATACATATCTTCGCGAGTTAATACCAACTTTACCGGACGATTAACCTGACGAGAGGCAATTGCTGGTAGTAGCATATGCGACCAAAAAGCACCTTTACAGCCGAATGCGCCACCCATAAACTGACAAACCACCCGTATATTTTCTTCGCTGATTTCTAAACTGTCAGCTAAAGCTTTTCTGGTACCGTAAGTATTTTGCGTAGATGTGTAGACTGTTAAAATATCATTTTCCCATACAGCAATTGTTGCCGAAGGTTCTATGGGATTATGATTTTCGGTGGGTGTTGTGTAAACTTCATCTACTTTGATATCCGCTTGTTCAAAAGCTTCTTGAGGATTACCTCTAACAAAATTTGGCTTTTTACCAAAAACTGTCTGTGGCTCATATTCTTGATTGCGGTGAAGAAGCATATCCACAATTGGAGTATCTTCTTCATAAGTAAATTGCACCAAAGAAGCAGCATAAGTTGCTTGTTCTAAAGAATCAGCGATTACTAACCCGATATATTCTCCACTGTAGTAAACAGAATTATCTTTAAAAGGTAAATAGTTCTCTGCTGCGGTTCCACCTTGCATAAAGGTTTTGAGTGGCTGTAATTTTGGTGTATTTTCATGAGTTATTACACTAATAACACCAGGTAGACTTTCCGCAGCATTCGTATCAATACTTTTAATTTTTCCTCTAGCAATAGTACTAGGGATACCAACAGCATAAGCAAGATTTTCTTGAGGAAATTCAGCCGAATACTGCGCTCCACCAGTAACCTTAAGGCTACCATCAACGCGATTTAAAGGTTTGCCGATTGCGTTAACCATTTCGATTTTGGATTTTGGATTTTTGATTGGGGATTGGTAATTGATAATTGGTAATTGGGCATTGGGCATTGGAGATTGAAAATTGGGAATTGGGAATTGCTAATGAGTTAATAATTAAAATTTTCTCCCCATCTCCCCATCCCCTTGTCTCCCTATCTCCCCATCTCCCTCTCTCTTCTACTCAGCGACTGTCATCAATGCTCTAACAATCGCCCTTTTAGCAAGTTCGATTTTGAAATTATTATGTTCATAACCTTGCGCTCCTTGTAATGCGGTTTCTGCTGCTTGTCGAAATATTTCTTCGCTCTTGTTTGCACCGATTAAAATTTCTTCTGCATTGGTTGCTCTCCAGGGTTTATGAGCTACACCACCCATTCCTAAACGCGCTGTTCTGATGGAATTATTTTCAATTTCCACTAAAGCAGCTACCGAAACTAAAGCAAATGCATAAGATGCTCTATCTCTAACTTTTAAGTAATAAGACTTTGCATTTTTGAGAGACGGAGGTAAATCGACTGCGGTAATTAGTTCGTTCTCTTGCAAATTAGTGTCAATATTTGGTGTGTCTCCGGGTAAACGATGAAATTCAGTCGCGGGTATTTCTCTTTCTTCCCCAGATGGGCTAACTACTCTCACAACTGCATCCAAAGCAGCTAAAGCAACGCACATATCTGAAGGATGGGTAGCAATACAATTTTCGGAAGCACCTAGAATTGCATGAATGCGGCTAAAACCTTCCACTGCTGGACAACCAGAACCCGGTTCGCGTTTATTACAAGGTGTTGCGGTATCGTAGAAATAATAGCAGCGAGTTCTTTGCATCAAATTTCCGCCAACTGTAGCCATATTGCGTAACTGTTGGGTAGCTCCGGAAAGAAAAGCTTGCGACAACAAAGGATATCTTTCACGAATTAAAGGATGGTTTGCAGTCGCAGTATTACGAGCCAAAGCACCAATACGAACTCCACCGTTGGGTAATTCTGTAATTTCAGCTAGCGGTACTTTAGTGATATCAATCAAACTATCCGGTACTTCCACACCGTACTTCATTAAATCCAGTAAATTAGTACCACCACCAATAAACTTAGCTTGATTATTATTGCTTAATTCTTCTACCGCAGCATTTGAAGAATTAGCTTTTTGGTAATTAAATGGTTTCATATTTTCAGTTATCAGTTATCAGTTATCAGTTATCAGTTATCAGTTATCAGTTATCAGTT